>NZ_BROD01000001.1:4330000-4546766 GCF_024345225.1 Clostridium sp. TW13 | reverse complement strand
TGTCCACTGCACTTCATTACCTTCTCCAAGAATTAATCTATAATGATGTTGATCCTTATGGTACTTAACTATTTTTGTATCTACCTTTAACAATCTTCTCATAGAATCCTCTGAACCGTTAGAGATTTCTTTCTTATCACTAACATTATAAAATTTTACTAAACGGTTAGGTAACTGATCATTTCCTTCTTTTTCTGCTGGCTTATATAACCATTCATTTTTATCTAATTTATTTACATCAAGCCCAGCTTTAATTAATGGATCAGCTAAAACTACCATTGCAAAATCTGCTTTATTGGCAGACATATCCTTGCTCCACTCAAACTTTTCCTCAGTTGGAAGTTTAAAACCCCAATGCTGCATTGCATTATGGAACCCTTTGTTTTGTGGATAAGCCTTAACTATATTATTAAAAGCATTAAGTGCATCATCTGCTTCTTTACTTCCTGTTACTGCTCTGCTACAACCTACTAAAGATATAACTAGAACCGAGGAAAAAAGCATAGTAATTAACTTTTTCGTCTTTTTCATTTATATACAACTCCTTATAACCATTAATTATTATCTGCAAATACATAATAATTAATTCTTATGAAGAAGGTATGAAGATTGTAAAGTTAATAAAGATTACCATATTGCAAAAGACCAAAATCTAGCTTGCTAAGTAAATTATTTACTTCAACAAATAAAAGCAATAAGTAAATAAATGAAAAGCACCAAGGATATGTGTAATCCTTGATGCTTTTCATTTTATAAATTCATGAGAAGAAAAGAATACTTCACTATAGATGCTTTTCTTGCTACCATGAAATCATTATTTATTTTTGCATTTATATGCCAATATAAAAGCGTTTAACTTAAATCCATAAGTTTATGAATGTTATATAGAATGTGTATTATGGACCTACTCTATATAACTTCTTAGAAACTAAAATAGTAGTTATCTCCTAGGTTATTATCCCAGTGTTGAACTCCATTTACAACATAATAGGCAGCAAACTTTACTGGCTTTCCAGATAAAATTGGAATGTCTATAATCCATGAATCTGAATCAGCGTTAAAGTATACATTAGTTGATTTAGTTAAATCTACCTCTTTATAAGTAGCCCAATCATCTTGAGTATAACGTATTCTAACAGCTTCAGGATTTACTGATTTTTTAGTTGCAACATAACAAGATAAATATTCTGAACCATCGTTTCTTGCATATCCTGAAATGCTAGTTACATAAGGTCTACTTGCACCAAAATCACTTGATTTATAGTTTTTACCATCATTGTTATCATAGAAAGCTTGTCCATTTACATCGTATTCAATATAATATTGAATATCTCCCAAACCACCATAATTAGTATATACAGATGGTGTCTCAAATTTCCAAACTTCATTACCATCTGAAGTATTATTCTTTACATAACTTGCATCTGCAGTGTACCATATATTGCTTGCTTGAGAAAGAGAAGTATAGTTGTAATGAACTATAACCTTTTTATCATAAGAAAGATTTTTTACAGCAATATATCCAGCATAATGTGCTACTGCTGGAGCATCATCATGAACTACCTTTGTGTAATATAACTCAACAGGCTTATCAGTTGTAGCTGCTTTAGCAGACACCCCATTTGCAAAGGTAGCTGCACTAGTTAAAACTAAAACTGAAGTAATGAAACTAAGAACTTTTTTTGAAAATTTCATAAGATCACTCCTTTAAAATTATTTATTTTGAATAACATGTTATTGACTTAAGTGTTACATTCTTGTATATTTATTGTCAATTATAGTTCTTTTTGTAAATTTTGATAAAATCGTATACATAACTATTTTTCTCCATTTTTTTAAATATCTCGTATATCGACATAATATTAATATAAAAATCCTAAAAGCGACTTTTGAGTACCTAAAATATAATTTAGGACCTTAAAATTCACTTTTAATATAATTTATCAATACTCCTTCGCTGTAAATTTTAATTTTTTAAGCCCTTATAAGATTTTTTATAACTGATAAATTCCTTCGTATTGCTAGTCCTTTAAATAAGGAAATATCTTTGTTGTGCTTTTAAACTTTCTGTCTTTACATAATATATAAATTCAGTACTCAAAAGTCGTCTTCAATCATAAATGCATGTTTCTTTAATGATTGATGTTATTTTACGTATAAAAACAAGTCATTTACGATATACATTGGTTTGCTATTCTATTGCTTTTATAGACTCAACTATTGAATTGTTAATTGCTCTATTTGCAGCTGGCAAAGAAATAAGAGTTGTTATTATTATATTTAAGGTTACAATAGACAAAATTATAAACCATGGTATTTTGAAAGGTTCATTCTCCAAAAAATCGGCTTTCATTGTATTATAGATTACATAACTGGCTGCTAGACTTAATATGTTGCCTAAGATTGCACTTAATATTCCATATAAACTCCCTTCTTTTATTATCATTGTTCTTACTTCTGCTTGGCTCATTCCAACTGCTCGTAAAACTCCAAATTCTCTTTTTCTCATTACAACACTTATACTCATGGTGTTTAAAATATTAATCACTCCCACTACTACTAATAGCATTGAAAATCCAAGTAATACAGCTCTAATAACCATATTGCCTTGATTCATTTTACTGATTTCATCATTAATTATTGTGATATTTCCATAATTCTTGCTCTTTGCTATGGAAGAAAGACTTCTGCTTATTTCATATATGGTAGCTTTACTATCTACATCCACATTAACCATTTCATATTCCTTTATCCCAAAGTATATTTCTAAAGTTTTATTGCTACATATTAATATTATTGAAGTTTGTCCATCTATTGGCCTAATAGGGGTAGATTCCAAGATAGCTGCTACATTAAAGTTTGCCTTTTTGAATGGCTGAAAATTACCATCTGCATTATCTCTATATGTTCCACTTACTACTAGGTTATACCCTATACTAAGATTTGTGTATTCTTTATAGTGAAGATTCTGTACTGCTATAACTGTTGGTTTATCTGAAAAATTATTAAGCTGCAAACTTCCTTCTTTTAAATATGGTTTAAAAGATTCAATTTCTGAATCATCTACTCCATATATAGTTACTGGCATTTGATTTTTATCTTCTTCCTTAGAAGAAGTACTTATGCTTTCTAAAAACTTCTTTCCTCGTTCTGTAAGAAAAGTTTTGCTTTCTGTAATAGTCATATCTATTTTTTTATGTTTTCTTGTATTTTTTATCCCATTAATAGCTTGGATTTTCTTAATATCCTCATCATTATAAGCATAATCTTTTATCAATCCTCTAGAATCTGTAATATTAAGCAATATATCTCCACCTGTGGATTTTTCCGCTTCTTTTTGTGGATTAAACATAGATAACAAATATAAGCTGCTGGTTGTAATAACTATGCTAATTGTGAGAGATAACACTGTAACTATTAATCTTTTCTTTGATTTTTTTGTGTTTAAACATGCCATGGAATCAGTAAAATTTAAGAATTTAAAAACATTTCTTTGCTTCATTAAATTGAATTTATGTTTTTTGCCTTTGAGACTATTTATATAATTTTCTTTTATACCTTCTATTGGACTTATTTTTCCCATAGCTCTAGATGGGCTAAAGGCAGAGACAAAAATACTTATAACCACCATAATGGCTGCTTGAATGATATCCTTCTTAGTAATCAATTCCTTTAACATATCACTGTCTTTACTTATACAAAAATAAAACAATGCCTTTATGCCAAAACACCCCATTAGCAAACCTAAAGGAATGCACACAATTGATATTAAAAATGCCTCGCCTAATATCAACTCATTTATTTTTCCTCTTGAAGAACCTATGACTATTAACATGCTGAATTCCTTTATTCGCTCCAAGGTAGTTATATAAAATATATTGTATACAACAGCTATTGCAGCTATAGATACAATTATCATTAAGAACATTCCTAATTTTTCTGTGGCAAATTGTAGCTTTAATGCATAATCTCTCCCACTACCTGAATTGAATGCATTGATTCTATACCTATAATTCAAAGAATTTACTGTAACCTTAACCCCCACCAAAAGAACAACTGAAATCACTATAGATAATGCTACAAAGAAGTTTCGCTTTCTATTCTTTATAAGATATCTAGGAATAAGAGCAATAAATCTATTCATTGTTAACTCCTTCTCTCAAAATTCCATCTTCTATAGTTACGATTCTATCTGCATAAGCTGCTACCTTTGGATCATGAGTTATCATTATCAAGGTCTGTCCATATTTCTTTATAGACTGAAAAAGAAGCTATAACACTTCCTTACTGTTCTTAGTATCCAAATTACCTGTTGGTTCATCCGCAAAGATAATCAGAGGTTTAGTTATCAATGCTCTCGCAATAGCTACTCTTTGCTGCTGTCCTCCTGAAAGCTGAGAAGGAAAATAATATCGTCTCTCTTTCAATCCTAAACTTTCAAGTATCTCTTCTAGATACTTCTCATCAACCTTTTTATTGTCCATTATAAGAGGCAGCCTTATGTTTTCCTCTAAATTTAAAACTGGCACCAAATTAAAAGCTTGAAATATAAATCCTATATTCCTTCTTCTAAATAGAGCCAATTCTTTTTCTTTAAATTTATAAATATCCTTGCCATCTATAATTACCTGCCCCCCAGTAGGTAGGTCTAGTCCTGCTAACAAATGCAAAAGTGTACTCTTTCCAGAACCACTAGGCCCTATTATAGCTACGAACTCACCTTTCTCAACCTTAAAGTTTGTTGTACAAAGTGCTTCCGTTAATAACCTATTCTCATAATAGTATCTTTTGTACAAATCATTAGTCTCCAATATTACCATGCTAAGTCCCCCAATTATTTTTTCTTATTTAAAAATTACCAATGCAAAATTAAATATTGCATTGGTAATTTTATAAAATTCGCCCCTATTTTCTATTTATATTCACGTTTTATTTTTATTCACTTACTGGTTTAATATTGTATTGATGTATTTTTTATCTATTTGTTATAAACAATTTTATCACTTTGGATTTTATAACTCAAGAGATAAAATTAAAGGAAGCTCCATTTGGAGCCTCCTAAATAATATTTCTATTTATGTTATATTAGCTTCCATGCATACACGTTAGGTTCTATTTTGCCTTGAAATCCATCCCTTAATCCAATTTCTAAACTATAATTTCCTTTGCCAAGAAGTACAATTTTTGAAAGGCTTTCTCCACCTTTAATTGTAAAACTTTTAACTACATTACTTTCATCATCCTTAATCCTTATTATTACTGAACCCTTGTTAGGAATCTTCTTCATATTTTGCCCATAGCTACCATTATCACTCTTGATAAATTCCCCACACTCTGTATCTATATTTAAACTCACACACTTTACATTATCCTCAAGTTCAATATTTCCACGTGAAGTATCACTGTCTCCAGCAACAAGGATATTACTTTGTCCACCAGTAACAGTAACTTTATTTTGATAATTTGAGTATTCAAAAAAACAAGCTAAGACTAAAACTAACCCAATCACAAAAATTATTATTTTCTTTCTCATAACTTAACTCTTCCCCCTAAATATACTTTCTAATCTCCTTATATTAACTTCCATGCATACACTTTAGATTCTATTTTACCTTCAAATCCATCTCTTGCGCTAATCTTCAAATCATAACTTCCTTTACCAAGGAACACAGTTTTTGAAAGTTTTTCTCCACCTTTAATTGTAAAACTTTTAACTACATTACTTTCATCGTCTCTAATCTCTATTGTTACAGAGCCCTTGTTGGGAATATTTTTCATATCATTGCTGTCTTTACCATTTTCAAGCTTAATGAACTTCCCGCATTCTGTACCTATATCCAAATTCACACATTTTACATTGTCCTCAAATGGAAAACTTGTACTTGAAAGCTCACCGCCACCACCCTCCATCCAAGTTTGTCCATCATCAACAAGAACTTTATTTTGATAATTTGAGTATTCAAAAAAACAAGCTAAGACTAAAATTAATCCAATTGCAAAAATTATTATTTTCTTTCTCATAGTTTAACCTCTTGGGGAACAAGATTTCCATCTTCAATATATATAATCTTCTTGCACATCTTGGCTACCTTTTCATCATGAGTTATTACAACGATGGTCTTTCCTTCCTCATTTAACTTTATAAAAGTATTCATTATTTCTTCTCCTGTTTTCTTATCTAAGGCTCCTGTTGGCTCATCAGCTAAAATCAAATCCGGATCATTTACTAAAGCTCTAGCAATAGCTACTCTTTGACATTGTCCTCCAGATAACTCTCTTGGTAACTTGTCTTTTTTATCTATAATACCCATACTGGTTAATAAATCATTTATTCTTTGTTTTTTTTCTTTCTTTGTCATTTTAGTATAGTCTAAGGGAATTCTAATATTTTGATATACAGTGTAATCCTCCACTAATGCAAAATTCTGTACTACAAACCCTATAAATTTATTTCTTCGCTTAGCTAAAGCCTTATCACTTAATTTTTCTACTACTTGTCCCTCTAAGGCATAGCTTCCTTCTGTAGCCTTATCAATATACCCTAAAATGTTTAACAAAGTTGATTTACCAGAACCTGAAGCTCCCATTATTGCAAGCATATCTCCTTTTTCTATGGATAAGTCTATTCCTTTTAAAGCTTCAACTTTTCCATCCCCTTTTCCATAGGTCTTTTTTATATTTTTCAACTCAACAAAAGCCATTATTCCTTCCTCCTCATTATAGTTGAAATATCCATCTTTCTTATCTCCATTAATGGCATAATGGATGTTACGATTATCAATACAACCGCTATAGGAATTGCTAAGTATATTATCCTCACATCAAACCGCTCGTACGAAGATGAACTATTTTTAATGCTTAAATAATTAAAATATTCTGCTATACCAATTCCAGCAATTATATATGCACTAATTGAATAAACCAATCGCTTTGATATATCCTTTTTACAACCTCCTGAAAGAAGATGTATTCCAAGTTCTGACAACCTATCTCGTATAGAATTTATTTGAATTGTTATTATAGCAATACAAATAAATAAGAAAATTATTACGCTTACTATAATGGATGATTTTAAATCTTCTTTAAGACCAGCCAAAAGTTCTTGTACCCGTTGGTCACAACTTATTAAACTGAAGTTATATAACTTCAACTTATCACACTTATCTCTTATGCTGTTTAATGTAGACGTTTTATTACTTGTGCTTACCATACAATTCATAAACCAAGTAATGTAGCTATCTTTTTTAGCAGTTTTTGAATTTAAATTTTGAAGTGGCATTATTATCATATCGTCTAGTGCAAATGGAGAATCGATGTCTACAGCATAATTACTGTCATCTAAAATTCCAACAACTTTCAAACTTATCTCTTTTCTCAAATAGTAATCATAGCATTTAAACACTTGACCTACATCATAATATTTCTTATACCCTGAACCCAAAATTACTGGTCTTTCAAACTCAGAATCAAAATCTGCACTTGAAAAACTTCTTCCCTTTGATATCTTTAAAGGAAATTGCTTTATATAATTTTCATCCACATTATAACTAGTTACTACACTATAAAACTTTCCCGAAATATCTGTATATTTGTTTTTTTTACTATAAAAAAACTTATCATTATCTACTATACCCCCTACTACTGCATTGGTACGATCTCCATGTAAAATAGAAAAATCTTTGTTTTCCTTAAAAAAAGTATAAAGCTCATACGCTCTATTAAACCCATCAGGTTTATCTAACGACTCATCAATATATTTCATATCAGAATTGTCTTGCATTTTATACAATTCTTTGCCTTTAAAGGTATCAACTACTCTCTTATTTGTGTCATAAATGTTAAGTACACTAACTAAAGTTTTATTTAAAAGCATTGTTCCAATAATAACTTGCAAAAGTATTATTAAAAATAGAAGCGGTCTTCTCACTAAACCTTCTATAGCATATTTTATATTATTCATATCATCACCTCATTATCTCAGAAGGTTCCATTTTATTCGCTTTATATATTGGAACTATTGATGTTATTAATGCACTAATCATTGATATTGCAAATGACAACATTACAGAAGTAGCATAGTAATGTATATATCCTTCCTTTATATACGTTACAATAATATAAATCAAATATCCTAAAATAAATGATCCTATACTAACCAATATAAGTTCTTTAATTATACTTAATGATATCTTAAGTTTTGTACTCCCCACAGCTCTTCTTATCCCAATTTCATTCTTTCTACTCTTAATCCAATATTCTGTTACACATACTGTATTTAAAATGAATATAATCATTATTTTTATCAATGTATCTGTCCTAAAACTTTGATCTGATAATAATTTTGATAAAGGAGTCTGCAATGGCTGTTTTTCCTGAACATCTACATTCTTGCTACTATATAGTTGTTTTAGAGACGTAAATAACTTATCAGTATTCTCCTTAGCATCTATATAATAGTCTCCCTTTAAATAAAAACTATCCTTTTGCAAAAGAGAATCTAAATTTATATACGCTGAAGTATCATCTGATATCTCTTTCTTATCATCATCAATTATTCCTATAACTTCATAGTTAATATTATTCGTATAATAATATTTTTTTCCGTCTTTCTCAATTAAACGGTCTGCAAATTGTTTCTGTACAACTGCAACTTTTTTACCAGCATTAAAATCACTTTCATTAAAGAAACGTCCACTTAGAAGCTTGGGTTTATTTTTCAAAGCCCCTTTGAAATATATTCCTTTGCCACTAAAATCCCCAATATCCTTCTTTAGTAATACATAATCACCTTGTAAACTTAGCAAACTATTATCTTTTTTTACTTCATCTTCTTTATAATCAATAAAAAACTCTTTTGAAGACTTGGACAATAAAATATTTTTTGCCACCTGCTGCTTTACTCCGTACTCAATCATATACGTTTCATATGAAGTAAAAAAAGATATGCTAACAAAAACTATTATTAAAAATACCGACTTTTTAATTAATCTTTTCATACTCTCCCCCTCACAAACAATACATACTAAACAGTTAAGCATTTAAATTTTATTGTATTATTAGATAAAATTTTAAATTAGCACTCCTAGTAAATGTTTTCACAAGCTTCTTTACAAGCTTTATCTATAATACAAAAAACTATGCTAAATAATTTACCTTACATTAATCACCCCCGTCTAGTTTGAAATAATCTAAATATTCTCACAACAATATTTTCTCACTTTTGTACACATTTGTAAAATTATTCTTTCGACACTTCTACCCAATTAAGATGTTGTTTTCCTAATACAACTAAAGGCTGCAGACTCCTCACGAACCTGCAACCTTTAATTAAATTTATTTATTGATTTTTTCTTTCCAAATCACACAAATTAACTATCTAAATTTAAACTCTCATAATTTACATCTATATATTCTTGAACAAAATATTATTCTCTAAATGTATATGTTGGAATGTATCTAGCTCCAATTCCATTAACCTTTTATAAGTTAATTCATATGTTCTGCACGCTCCCGCTGGTACAATATAATGGTCTGTTACTTCTCTTAACTCCTTGATTATATCCCCAGCCCCTGTATGTTCATCTTCTAATTCATTTATTAATCTTACAACTTCATCCTTGTTTATTTTGTTTAATTCGTATTGTTTTATTATAGGGAAGATAAACTTCTCTTCTTTTACTAAATGAGATTCAAGCTCTGTTCTTAAAGTGTTAAAAAGTTTGTGCACTTTAAAAAGCTCTTCATGGTTTTTACCATGTACATCTAGTATCTTAAGTACCAATTCACTGATATTAGGTAGCTCTTCTTTTAAATAGGCATGATGCGTACCTACAACATAATCTATTAATTTGCTTGGACTTTCTTTTGCCCAATCTGTAAACTCTTCATTCTTTTCTTGGAATTCTTTGTACTTTTCATTCAATAAGTTTATTATAATATTTTCATCTAGATTTTGTTCTTTTATTGCTTCTATTAGAGGTCTATTTCCTCCACAACAAAAGTCTATTCTGTATTCTAAAAATAAATTGCTTGCCCCTGGAAAAACAGTAACTATATCTCCGATTCTATCGTTTATACTAAAATTCTTTATCATCTAAAATCACTCCTATTAATTTAATTCATCTTAAAAATAAATAACAAGTTCAAATAGACTTATATATGAAACTTACTTATTTTTAAGACGCTTAATGTTTATACTTTAATTATAAAGATATTAAACTAAAGGTATGTGATTTGAAACACATATAAAAATGTTGCAGAATAAACTTACTCTACAACTTTTCTATACTAAGTTATAATCAACTATATATCTATATTAAATTAATCAATTCCTCTAAAGAACCTATCTCAAAATCAGGTGCAATGCCAACATCATTAGTTTTGTTGTTTGTATTCAACCATACAGTTTTCATTCCTAAATCTGATGCTGGCTTTATGTCACTTTCTAAGTTATCTCCAACCATAATTATTTCTTCTGGTAAAACCTTCATTTCTTCCATAGCTGCTTTAAAAATTCTTGTATCTGGCTTCCCAATCCTCAAAGAATAACTAAAGGTATATTTATCCACTAGATCGTAAATTCCTGCTTTTTTGAAACATTCCTTCATTACTTCATCATAATAACAGGTATTAGATACTACTCCTATCTTGTAGCCCTTCTCTTTGATCCCTTTCAAAAGATTGTATAGATTATTTTCAAAATGAACCTGCTCTCTATATTCTTTATAAAACAAATTAATTGCTTCTATACATTGCTCCATAGTAAATTCCAAATTATATTTTGACAAAAACTCATTAAAGAAGTCTTCTATTGGATACTCTATATTCTTTATCCCTCTATCCTCTATAGCTTCAAACCACTTATCCAAAAAGCCTGTCTGTACTTCTTCTAAAGTAATGTTAGAATTAAACTTATTCAAATATTGAGTCAAGTATAATAAGCCTTTTTCATCTTTCTCATCATCAGAATCACCATAATGAAAATGTAGCAAGGTGTTCCCCATATCAAAAAATATTACCTTTATTCTATTCATCCAAATATCCCCCTCTAAATGAAATAAAGCCTACTTATAAATTGTCAAAACCTACGAATAGTAAGCTTTAAGCATAAACTATTATAGCTTATATTTATTGATTTTAAAAATAAAACATATATGCCATAATTTACTACATTCATGTAATCTATAATCGGATGCAGACAAAAAGGGGGAGACATTTTACCTATGCGTATTGAAAGAAATACTAAAATTGATGTAAATGAACTAAATAACCTATTGAAAACTATAGGTTGGGGATTAAGTTCAGCAAAAAAGCTTGAGGAATCCTTGAATTTATCTTAGGGTTGGATGATTCAGGCAGACTTATCGGCTTTGTACAGGTACTTTCAGATGGAATAAAGCATGCTTATATTTTAAGATTGCTTGTACATAGAGACTTTCAAGGTAAGGGAATTGGCACAAAAATAATGGAAAATCTGATGGATCTATTGGAAGAAAATAATCTAAGTCCAGTTTTATTAACAAAACCTTCTGAAGAAGCTTTTTATTCCAAGTTTGGACTATCAATAAGTAATAAAGGCTTTATTTCTATGTTTAAATGGTAAGCTTATTCTTACTAAGATGATATAAAAACTACTCCATATAGTTAAATTTATATTTCAAACAAAAAATCAGTATCAATTCACTTAATAAACCCTGTGAATTGATACTGATTATTCTTTATTATGCTTTGTTGCATTTAAATTAAATATTGTTTTTAATATTTTTATTAATACCCTATATTTAATCACCTCTACCCTTCAATAAACTTAACCAATTCTTCGTTAAATTGCTCTCGCTGATCATAGAAAGCTCCATGACCACTATATTTAAATGGTACAAGTTTTGAATTTGCAATGTTTTGTTCTTGTACTTTTCCCAATTCAAAAGGTACAATTTTATCATGAATTCCATGTATAATTAAAGTTGGAACATTTATTGCTGCTAAATCAGAAAATAACTCTTCTTTTATCCAAGTGTTTGCAATAGCTGCAGTTGCCCACCCTGATGCCTGTAATCCCAATTGGAAGAACCAATTTAGAAAAGGTTCACTTGTATGCTGATAGAAAAAAGTTTCTCCAAAATCTTGAAGCATTTTAGGACGGTCACTATAGGTTCCTTTAATGATTTGTAAAACAGTTTCTTTTTCTAAACCATAAGGAAAATTAGTACGTTTGATAAGACTTGGTGCTGCTGCTGCAAAAAGAGCAAGCTTTGATACCCCACGACTTTTATGCCGAGCCATATATCTAATTGCTATTGCTCCTCCAGTTGAATGTCCTGCCAGCGTAATATCACTTAATTTTAATGTATCAATTACATATCTAACATCATCCGCTAACGTATCATAATCGTAGCCACTATAAGGTTTGTCCGACTCACCAAATCCTCTTGTGTCTATCCCTATACACCTGTATCCAAGTTTTGAAAACTGATCAAATTGATATTCAAACAACTTATGGCTTCCAGGCCAACCGTGTAAAAACAAGATTGTTCTATCCCCCTCAGGATTAAGATCCTCTACATAAATTTTCACATTAGGTTCTACTCTAACATAGTAGCCCATCTGTACCTCCAACAAAAAATAACTATGTTACTAGTTTATTTATTGAGGTATAAACTTATGAGCGACTTTATTAGTAAATGAATACTATTTGGATCATTAAAGAAACCAAGAAAGTGCTGAGTTTAAACCTCATAACCTTCTTGGCTTTAGAAAATTCTATTTGTATATTGGACTAAAAAGTAATTCCACTCCAAAACTATATATGCTTATCTCAATTCTTCTTCCATCAAGATATACCACCTGAGTTTTAGGCAAATTAGGTTTATCTAATATCATATAAAGAGTATTTCCTGACTTCGGAAGTATTAAATTAAATATTGTCTTATATTTTTTATCTATTTCTGCATTACTCTGCATTAATAGCATAGTTATATCATATTGTCCATTAGATGCAACAAAGTGAGCTATATCAAAATCACTAGCACCCTTTTTTCCATACCAATTCCACTTAGCACATCCTGCTAAGTCAAGTTTAGAAAAACCTAAAGGATATAACTTTGGAAGAATTGAAGCTCCTGTAAAATATTCGTTTTTGCTTATCTTTACTGTCTTAGGTGCATATGGTGATACATATATATCCTATTTGTTATCTATAAGAATTACAGTAAAGGTTCTTCCTCCCATGCTAAACTTTTGTTCTTTTTGTTTTGTGCTCATTACTTTTTGATATAGCTTCTCCCCACTGTTAGGCAATATTAAACCACATAATTGTTTAAACTTACCTTTTATAGAATTATCAGGATTAGGCATGTATAGTTGCATATCATATTCTACGCAACTAACATCTAAATGTAATGCTTTAGTTTGTCCATTATCAGGTATTTCTCTTATTTCAAGACCTTCTCCATTATAATATTTGAAAGCTGAATTCAGATACCTTTTGAAACCTGATTTAACTGCCTTTTCTGCTACATCAACACCAGTATATTCATATCTGGTATTCAATTGTCCTTTCTTTTCCACGGTGGTTGCACTTGCATTGGCTTTAAGCATATCATGATATCCCTTTAGTGGATCACTAGTACTGGCTGCAAAACATGTTGTACTAGAAAGCAGCATAAAACCTGCAAGTAAAGCGCTAAAAAACTTTTTCATCCTGTGTTCCCCCTATTTTGTTATCTTAGACATTAAATAAGAATCACTGAGCTTGCTGAATTATTTAAGCATAATATAAACGCAACAAAATTAGTAATTCTTACTTAACTAACTATTCGACAAAATTCGTTATATTCCTCCATGGATGATAATTTAATAGTGGAAGTAAAGTTTTAACTTTTTTCGCTGCACTGCATCTCCCCAATTATCTTTCCAGCCTTCATTTCAAAAATAACATCACATAATATAGACAGGTCATCTTTAAGATGCGAAGCTATTAATATCATCTTCCCTTTCCTTTTTTCTTCTAGAATTATACTTCTTATATTATTTACTGAAGCTTCATCTAAAGAATTAAGAGGTTCATCTAAAATAAGTACAGATGGGTCTTCCATTATGGCAAGTGCTATTCCTAACTTTTGCTTCATTCCGAGAGAATAGTTTTTAACTTTTTTCTTTGCATATGCATCTAGTCCAACTTTTGTTATTGTTTCTCTTATTTGCTCATCATTGATTTTGTTATTATAGGAAGCAATCACTTTTAAATTTTGAAACCCATCGTAATATGGTATAAAATTAGGTCCTTCTATAATCACTCCACAATCTTGCAAAAAGCCATCTTTTATTTTATTATCAACATAAATTTCTCCTCCAGTTTGTTTCATCAATCCAACAATAACCTTAAATAGAACTGTCTTGCCACAACCATTGGCCCCCATAAAACCATAGGCATTTCCTGATTTTAATGTAATGTTAATATCCTTTAATAAATCAATATCATTAATTGTCTTTTTTATATCTTTTAATAAAATTTCCATATAACATACCTCAACATAAATCTCTTTTATTTATTTCTTTCTTAATTAATATAAGCAAAATAACAATTACAATGGTTCCAAGAATATATGAATGTATAATCCTTGGCATAAAATCTACTCCAACATTTTCGAATGTAAAAAATGTGCACATGGAATACTTATATGCCACCGTTCCAAGAGAGAACATTTTCTGTGGATCGTTAAATATATCCCAACGAGTATTTCCACAGCGAAATAACAAATCACTAATAACATAAAGTATTACAGCCAATCCAACTCCATAGCTTACATTTTTCTTTTTAAAAGATATATAAAATGATGCAAGAGCAATAATAAAAAAACCTAGAAATACTCTAAATAAGATTAGTAGAAAACTAATCATAAATGGATACTTTGTTGCACTATATGGCACACTTATTAATGCCATTGATTTACTCTCTACACTACTAAACACTGAATCCATTAATTCATTTGGCCATGTAAAATCAAAGATTTTTAATCTAAATAAAGAAAAGATAATTGTTAATACTATGAACCAGACTATGAAAAACAATAAGTATGTTACAATCAAAAATATTGTGTTCTTAAATAACTTACCTCTATCCTCATTCTTTAAGTAAATATGAGTAGTTAGATAAGGTTCGTCCAATATATCAGGAATCAATATAATTATTCCTATTAGAAAATATTTTGAATACAGTTCAAAATAAGAAAATATATGCATAATAAATAAGGTAACATTCACTTGATTCTCTCCAGTCAGTGAAATACTATAACCTTTTACTACACCCATTTCTATATTTATGGCAAGTAAAAACAAAACAGAAATTAAACCTAACTTTATCATAAAGGAAGGTGCCTTAATTTTACTCAATACAATGTTCCTATAATTCAATTTCAGTCCCTCCTAACTATTTAATAAGTTTCTTTCTATTTTTTTAATCTTTGAAGACATAACAGAAAGAATTATAATAAATAAAATTAAATTAATAATAATAACTTTTTCTGAATTATACCCACCTGAACCTGAAAAAATAGAAAATGTGTTACAAAAAGAATTTGCTCTACTCCCCATTAACTGAGATATCAAATATACTATTTCATCATACATACTTAAACTCAAGACTGAAATTGAATATACAAGCATTTTATTATCTGTATATAACCCAATAAAGAAACCTATTGCTGCATATATTGAACCAAGTATAAATAAAATAAAACTTATAAATATTAAATATATTATGGAATTTCCAAACACGATTTCATTTCCAAATAATGAAAAAGTATAGTGTCCACCATATAATATTGACTCTTTTCCTCCATAAATAATGCAAGACAAACCAAAACACAAAATTGAAGTAATAAAATATATACTTCCTCCTAGTATCATACAAACTAATAATTTCGTTTTATAATATACCTTAAAACTCACCTTAAGAAGGATATTGTTTATATATTTGTATTGCAAATCATCTACAATTGAATGTGAATATACTAATATAGGAAATAAGACTATAAAAGTAGTCATCAATCTGCTACGTCCTATAAAATCCATCCATACATCAACTGGATTTATTCCTAATTGTATATTTTTCGTATCATGCCAATATGCTATCTGCTTTTGCATAAAGCTTGGCATTGGTGATAATACTGACATAATCACTAAAAATATTATCAAGTACAAAATTCTCTTTTCTTTTAGTGCCCTTTTTAACTCCACTTTAAAGTAATTCATATAGAAACCGCTCCAATCATTATTTTAAAACTAATAATTTCATTACTAAGAATATCTCCGCTATAAATTTATCTTTAAGTTATCTTACTGAATTTCTTCCACTTCTACGTTTTCTATTTTATCAACATAGCCTTCCACAATCTCATTAGCCTTATCTTTTAATATCTCATCTATTCCTCCATTCTCAACCATGTAAATCTTATTACAAATTTCAATTGTACTCTTTTCATGGGTAGCTATAATGCATATTCTTTGATTTGAAATTTCTCTAATAGTTTCATGCAATAAATCAATTGACTCTTGACCAAGATTAGAAGTTGGTTCATCAAAAACAATAATAAGCGAATCATGATATAAGGCTCTGGCTATTGCAATCCTCTGTGCTTGTCCACTGGATAATAGGTTTCCACCCTCTCCAATTAGCTCATTGTACTTATTTTCAAATTTATCTATAAACTCATTGGCATTAGTTTTTCGAGCACACTCTATTACTCTATCCATATCAACCTTATCAGCCATACAAATATTCTCTATAACGCTTCCTGAAAAAATATAATTACTGCTTGGAACATAAGATATTATTTTTTGAGATTTTAATCTTGTTTCTATATCATCACTACAGAATCTAATATCTCCAGAAGTAGGACTATATAACCCTAACAATATCTTAAGAAATGTACTCTTTCCGCTGCCATTACGCCCAACAAAGGCCACTATTTCATTTTTTTCTAGATTAATATTCACATTATCTAGAACATTTTTATCCTCTTCATAAGCAAAACATACTTGTTTAACTTCAACGCTTTGATGATTTTTCTCACATACTTCATATAATGTATGCCTTGACTCAATTTTAGGTAAATTTTGAAGTTCCATTATTCTATCAGCAGATACTATTGCTTGATTAAACTCAGATATTGAACTTGCTATATTTGAAAATGGCCAAACTATATAGTTAAGCAAATTAATTATGGCTATCATACTACCCACAGTGAACTCACCTTTTGAAGTATAGTATGCTCCAACTCCCATTGTTACTAAAAACATAGTACTACCCATTAGATTATTAAAAAATGAAAAGATTCCTTCTATACTTCCTAATTTCACTGCACTTTTATATTTGTTGTTGTATGCAGCTTTTACTTTGTTAATAACAAGACTTCCAGAAGAAAAAACCTGCATTAATGATAGCGTATTTATAGCCTCATTCATCAAAATTCTGTTAACGTCTTCATTTTCCTTATCAAGCTTACTTCTTTTTTGAACTATTGGATTAAATAAGCTAATCATTGCAGCCATTACAGGTATTGTTATCAAAATAATAAGTGACATTTTCCAACTTAAGAAGAACATATACACCAATGCTACTATCGCCATCAAAGTTCCACCAAATAAATTTATGATTATTGTAGGTAAACAATTGGCAACTTGTTCAGTATCTTTAGTAAGACGCATAATTAATTCTCCTGAATGGAATTCACTATGTTTTAAAACATTACTTTTTTGAAAATGCTCAAGAGTGTTTACACGTATTTTTTTCTCCATTCTAGAATAAATGGATTTCTTACTTATTGATTCAACAACATATATTGCGCCTTCAATAACAAACAAGATAAGTGCAAATAAAGTTATCTGTATCAATGTATACTTGTGATTTCCAGTTGCATAATCTGTAAAGGCACTTAACACCATTGTCATTGCTAGATTTACTCCTGAAAAAATTATTCTCATAAAGAAGATCAACAATATTAAAATTCTTGCACCCTTGCTCTGCTCTATGATCCACTTCCGGGCACTATGTTTACTTTCTTTTATATTTTTACCCATTAATATCCCCTCACTTATACACAGTTACTATAAATCTTGTTTCATTTTTTTACTTAAATGTTTAAAAAGTTTTTTATATAATACAACTCCCTTCTAATCCATTTAATACCTAATAATTTTATGATACTCCAATTTTTTCTTAAAATAAATATCAAAATACATTTTTTTATTTTTAAACCATATAATTCAAAATCATTTCTATAAGAAAAAGTCACCAAATTGACTGAATTTGAATCCAACCAATTTGGTGACTTAATAAAAATATTATTTATATTATATTAAAATAGAATTTTAATCAATCTTAGATTTATACAATATTGTTTTAACATTCACACCTAACTTACTTCATTAATAGTAATATTGACTAAAATCTCCCCTAGGACATATTAAGACCTTAGGATTTTTACTTGGATCTACCCACCTCATAACCGATACAAGGTTTGATTCATCAAGTCCAACACAACCACCTGTATAATAATTAGGATTTAAATGCATAAATATGGCACCACCCTTTTTTGGTGTTTGTGACCAATTATAATCCAATACAATGGCATATTTATATAATCTTTCAGTTTTCAGTTTTTCATTATCCCCACCTGGATTTCCTTCAACCCATCTATTATAAGTTGCAGAACCATTATTAAGATTCCAATAAGAATTATCAGTTGGGGTTCTAAAGCTATATTTCGTGCCAGGATTCCCTCCCCATCCAAAAGTATAAACTATATTATATATCCCTGCTGGTGTTGTATTTGTATCCTGCTTTCTGTAAGCATCATACTGCATTCCATTCTCTCCAATTATAGAGGACATATCAGAATATACTAACTTCCACTCATTATTGCTTTTCTCATAACAATTAACTGTTGCATATTTACTATCTTTACTGCTATTAGTTACAGTTATAACTTGACTGCAATCAGAAAACGCTTGTCCTTTAAATCCCGGTTTTTCAGCCTTTTTTACAGCCGGATTTTGGACTTGATTAGAATATGTATTAGAATTTTCATATGAATCATTATTTTTTGCTGCTTGCTCTGTTGCTGCCTTTATGTCCTTTTGTTTCTGCTCTTCATCCTTTGCATCTTGCCTTTCTTTTTCCTCTTTCTTAGCTTGCTCTTCTTTCTTTTCTTTATCTACCTTTTTTATAGCAGTATCTATAGACTTTACAGTATCTTTTAATTTATCTAGATTTTTTTGTGAATATAAGTTTACAGATTCTTTTGGCATATCCACTTTTATATTTTCATCTGATTTACTACTACTATATGTACTAACTGTACCTATACTTATTACTAAAACTAGTAATATTATACCTATTGTCATTCGTTTTTTATTGAATTTTTCTATCATAATTCACCCCATTCTTATAATGTCGCTAATTAAAATGCATGGCTAGGAAAAAATCAGGCAGATTTACTCATATAAATAATATACCACAAAATGGCACACTTATGTAACCATCTTGTGGTAATAATTCCTTTAAAGTTTCAATAAATCTTCTATTTTCTCAAGTTTATAATCATAGCTGTCAACCTTACCAAAACCATAACTTGCAAAGAAGAATGGTATGTTTGCTAGCTTTGCTGCATTACAGTCTCCTTGGGTATCCCCTACATATATTGCATTTTCCATATGATTTCTTTCCATTATTCTTTTGATGTTTTCTCCCTTTGACAATCCTGTGTTACCAGCAGATTCAAAGTCAAGGAAATATGGCTTCAATTCATTATGATATTCTAAGAAAGATTCTATATAACCACATTCACAGTTGCTTACAATAAACAATCTATACTTCTGAGAAAGTGTTTTTAAAGTTTGCTCTAGATTATCAAATAGATGTCCACCTTCTCTTTTTATCCAAGCTTGTTCTTCAACGCAACATCTCTTCACAAGAGCAGTTGAAGCCTCTTCATCTAATTGAGGGAACAACACTCTGCCAATCTCTTTTACTTGCAATCCCATTATCCCTTGCATATCTTCTTTTGTAATTGAATTTTCCACTTCTTTAACATCCGATAAAGTATCATTCCAGCCTTTTAACACTACATCTGTTGAATCCCATAGTGTTCCATCTAAATCAAAAATTATTTCTTTTATATCCATTTTCTAATCTCCTCTAAATGCATATTTTCATTAGAATTGCTAATAATAGAAGTAAAGAGTATTAAACAATATTCTTTTACTAAAATTACTTATCCTTTATTTGAATACTTATCTTACAATTAAGGCTGTGCACTCAATAAGAATGCACAGCCTATTACTTTAATTTTTATTCTACTGTAACTGATTTTGCTAAATTTCTTGGCTTATCTACATCGCAGCCCTTTTGTTTTGCAACATAGTAAGAAATTAATTGATGAGGAATTACTGATAAGATTGGTGCAAGTAATTCCATTGTTCTTGGAATATAGATTGCATAATCACAAGTCTTTTCTATTTCTGTACTTCCTTCAAATGCTATTCCAAGTACCTTAGCTCCTCTTGTTACAACTTCTCTAATGTTACTTACCATTTTATCTAATAAAGTTTCTTGAGTTAAAGTTGCAATAACCACTGTGCCTGGTTCTATTAACGCTATTGGACCATGCTTTAATTCTCCACCAGCATAAGCTTCTGCGTGGATATAAGATATTTCCTTTAACTTTAATGAACCTTCTAGAGAAACTGCATAGTCTAAGCCTCTTCCTAAGAAGAATATATCCTTTTCCATATAAGACTTAGAAGCAAACTTTTGCATAGTTTCAAGGTTGTTTAATAGAGTTTCAGCCTTTTCTGGTAAAGTTAACATTTCTGTCTTTATTTTTTCTATCTCTTCCTTGCTTAAAGTTCCCTTTAAATCTGCAAGATATAAAGTTAAGATATAAAGTGCAACTAATTGAGTTACATAAGCTTTTGTAGATGCAACTGCTATTTCAGGACCAGCCCAAGTATAGAATACATCATCAGCTTCTCTTGAAACTGAACTTCCAACTACATTAGTTATAGCTACTACTCTAGCACCCTTCTTCTTTCCATCTCTAAGAACTGCAAGAGTATCTGCTGTTTCTCCTGATTGAGAAATAACTATAATTAAAGTTCTATCTGTTATTAGTGGATCTCTATATCTAAATTCTGAAGCTATATCAACTTCTACTGGTATTCTTGCTAACTTTTCTATAATATTCTTTCCTACTAAACCTGCATGATATGCTGTTCCACAACCAATTATATAAATCTTATCTACATTATCTAATTGCTCTTTAGTTAAGTGAATCTTATCTAAAACAATATCTTGACCTGCTACTAATCTTGAAGTCATTGTATCCTTTATTGCCTTTGGTTGTTCATGAATTTCTTTTATCATGAAGTCTTCGTATCCACCTTTTTCTGCTGCATGAGCATCCCAAGTTACATGATAAACATCCTTATTAACCATTTCTCCATCTTCATCATATAAAGTTACACCGTCTTTAGTCATTACAACGAATTCTTTATCTTCTAGAAGATAAACATCTCTTGTATAGTTTAAAACAGCTGGAATATCTGATGCTATAAAGAATTCATCTTTTCCAAGACCAACTATTAATGGGCTGTCCTTTCTAACTGCAACTAACTTACCTGGTTCGTTCTTGCTGATTACACCAATTGCATAGCTTCCTTCCATCTTAGTTGTTGCTTTCTTAACAGCTTCTAATAAATCGCCTTTGTAGTAGTAATCTATAAGGTTTGGAATTACTTCTGTATCTGTTTGAGAAAAGAATTTATATCCCTTTGCTTCTAGTTTTTCTCTAAGCTTAAGATAATTTTCAATAATACCATTGTGAACAACACTTATTGTTTCACTTGTATTTGAATGTGGGTGAGAATTTACATCTGATGGTTCTCCATGAGTTGCCCATCTTGTATGCCCAATACCCATTGTTCCATGAACTGGTTCATCTTTTAACTTAGATGACAAGTTTGCAAGTCTTCCTTTGCATTTTCTTATTTCTATTTCTCCATCTTCTATTACTGCAACTCCTGCTGAGTCATATCCTCTATATTCTAACTTTGATAATCCTTCTACTAATACATCTGCTGCTTGTCTCTGGCCTACAAAACCAACTATTCCGCACATAAAAAAATTCTCCTTTTTAATTAAACTTATTTAAATAAAACACCTGATTGATTTTGTTCTCAAAATTGCTTTTAAGGTTTGCCAATCTTTAACGATAGTGTTTTCATACCGTGAGGTATCCGCCGAAACTTTCGATACTCCTCATCCTCGTCAACTTAAGACTTTCATATTTCTTAAGCTCTGGCGCTAACATTTTTTTCATTCCTATACGTTGACAAAATAAAATCTTATAAATTTTCTTTAGCTATAGCACCGCCTCCTAAAAAAATAATAGTGAAACAATACTAAAGTTATCCTTTAATATTAATTCCACTATTATTCTATACCTATACTTTTAATTTGTCCACACTTATATCCGAAATTCACAGTTTTTTCACTATTTTTATCGATTATCTTTAATTATCTGTATATACCTCTATATATCTCGATATTTCATGTATATTGGTCTATACCACTAGATATTTATTTCTTTGTTAACTTAATTTGATTATAAACCTCGTCAAGAGTGAGCTTATTATCATTAAGATATTTAGCCAATTCAGTACCAACATACCTATAATGCCACGCTTCATAATTATAACCGGTAATTGATTCTTTATCCTTAGGGTATCTTAAAATGAATCCATATTTATAAGCATTGGCTAAGAGCCATTTTCCTTCTTTTGTATTACCAAAATTCTCATCCAACTTATAATTCGCACTTTTACTGCATATATCCACAGCTAACCCTGTTTGATGTTCACTTTCTCCTGGTCTTGCTATATAATCTCCAGTGGTTGTACTGTTCTGTTCTCCAGCTTGGTAAACTGCTTTTTGTGTCAAGTATGCTCTAAAAGCACTATTTAAATATAATTGTACATTATCTTTTTTAGCTGCATTAAACATTTCTTCTAAAGCAGAAGCGGCAGTTCTTCTCATTAGATTTCTATTATCCTTTCCTGATATTACACAGTTTACTTTAGGATATACCAAATCACTTGGAATATAGCTTGATTCAAGTATATTATCCTTATTCACCAGTTCAAATAATCTATTATCATCATTATTTATTAGACTACTTAATTTAGTCATTTGTTCATTTACCTTGCTTTTGGCTATTGTAGCTTTACTTTCCTCTTGAACCAATACAGCATTATTTATCTTTTTCAGATTATATTCTATACCTAATTTAAACCCTGCAAGTGCACCTACTAATATTCCTAATACAAATATTAAAACTACCTTTTTCTTGCTCATATGCTTCAACTCCCTTTATCTAAAATCTATATTAAAATTTTAGACAAGGATTTTACAATTTATTCAAATACACAAAAAATGACTGTAATTAAATTACAGTCATTTTCAATATATTTCTATGCATTAGCTTTTTGTTCTATAAGTTTTGCTAAATCATGAGCCATCTTATCTATTTCTTCTTGATTTTCTCCTTCTAGCATAACTCTAACTAGGGGTTCTGTACCTGAAGGTCTTATAAGAACTCTGCCCACTCCATGAAGAGACTCTTCTATTTTCTTAATTTCTGCAATTATTTCTTCGTCTTTTTCATGAATATTCTTTTTATCATTTGGTATCTTTGCATTTGCTAAAACTTGAGGTAATTCCTTCATTATTGAAGCTAATTCACTTAACTTTTCTCCGCTCTTTTTAACAGTGTAAGCTACTTGTAATGCAGTAACTAAACCATCACCAGTAGAATTGTAATCAAGGAAGATTACGTGTCCTGATTGTTCTCCACCAAGAACATATCCATTCTTCACCATTTCCTCTAAAACATATCTATCTCCAACAGTTGTGATTTTAAGATTAATTCCTTCTTTTTCACAAGCAAGCTTTAAACCTAAGTTACTCATTACTGTAACAACTAAAGTATTATCCTTAAGTCTTCCCATGTCCTTTAGATGCTTTGCACATAAAGTAAGTATATAATCTCCATTTATTAACTTTCCTTTATCATCTACAGCTAAACATCTATCAGCATCACCATCAAAGGCAAAACCCATATCGCACTTCTTCTTAACTACATATTCCATTAGCTCTTCTGGATGTGTTGATCCACAATTTTCATTTATGTTAGTTCCATCTGGATTATCATTTATAACGAAAACATCTGCACCTAAATCTCTGAATGCCTTTACTGCTGCTTCATAACAAGCACCATTTGCACAATCTAATGCAACTTTTAATCCTTTTAAATTTACTGGTATGGTTGATTTAGCAAAAGTTATATAATCATCCAATGCACCAATTTCTTTTCTCTTTCTTCCTAAGTTTTCTCCAACTGGACTTGGAACTCCTAGGAATCCACTATCTATTACACTTTGAATTTCATCTTCTAAATCATCTGGAAGCTTATATCCTTTTTCATCAAAAAACTTTATTCCGTTGTACTCAACTGGATTATGAGAAGCTGAAATCATTATTCCTGCATCTGCTCCATATTCTCTATTTAGATATGCGATAGCTGGTGTAGGCACTACCCCAACACATACTGCTTCTGCTCCTACTGAAAGTATTCCAGAAACCAAAGCTGATTCTAACATATCTCCAGATATTCTAGTGTCCTTACCAACTAAGATTTTAGGTTTGTGAGTACCTTCCGTTAAAACAAAGGCTCCTGCTCTTCCTAAATTATATGCTGTTTCTGCTGTTAACTCTGCATTAGCTATTCCTCTAACACCATCTGTACCAAACATTCTACTCATAGTCTTACTTACTCCTCTTTTAAATAATATAATAAAGTATATAATTTACGCTTTTATTACTATTATAGTTATTACTTCAATTAAAGTAACTCATCTTTACTCATTATATATAATTTTATCCATTATAACAACTGAAACCTTTGTTATTATAGAATTCATTCACTTTAAGCTATATATTATTAACTAAAGGAGTAAGTTTTATCCGATAGCTAGCATCCGTAACACTCCAACTTCTTTAAGTTGGAGATAACGGCTGCACGCTCCTGGATAAGTTCAACTAAGATTCAGATGGGGATCAAACCCCACCTGAATCAAGTTTCACTTTATATCACTATACTAACTTTTTCATCCTTTGATTCTACATTAACAATTTCTAACCCTTTGTATTTCTTTAACTCCTTAAGAGCTTGTTTAAAAATCTTTTTGTCTAGCCCTTGAAATTGATTAAGTCCAAAATATACTTTTTCTTTGCTTCTATTAGTGTTAGCTTCATTGATTTCAACCTTCATACATCTCATAGCAATTCTTAAGCCTACATTTATAATGAAATTAGGAAAAACTATCTTAATAGCCCGTTTATCTTTTTCTTTGATTAATATTCTCATAATCTTAACCCCTATATTATCTCTATGATTACATTATCCCCATCATTAGAATCAATATCTACAATTCTGCCTTTTAAATCATTATCTATGGCTGATTGAAGAACTTCCCTGTCTATATTCACTCCGTTAAGATTTATATTTTCCTTTCCAGCTGCCTTTATCATAAGCTTGACAAAACTCATTGGAAATTTAATTCTAACATTTTCTCCCTCTTTAGATGAAACAAAGATTAATAACATATTTGAATGTTTTTTCATAACTTCATCTCTAAATATGCTGTATTTTTCTTCAAAACCACCTTTAACGTTGCTTACTTCTATAGCTTGTGTATCATTTTCATCTCTCCCATTACTAAGTGCATCCAATAACTTTTCAGCTTGTTCTTCATCAATCTTTCCTTCAGCTAACATCTTTAATATTCTTTGTCTTTCTTCTTTCATAAATATTACACTCCCCTTAATCTTATATACTTATTGCTTTTTAATTTATTTTTTCATTCTTTGCTTAGATATCTAAAAGCAATTAGGTTGATATGCTAGGCTATTTTCATACACCTTCTTGCTTTATTTCCTCAACAATTCTAGTGCTTCATCTGGAGTTATTTCTCCTTTTTCAAGCTTATCTAGAATCTCATTATTATCATTCTTAATTGTTTCTTTTTCAGTTTTAATCTTTTCCCTTTGCAATCCTAGTTCACTTATAAGCTCATCTAATTTAGCTCTCACTGTTGGATATGAAATTTTCAATTCCTTTTCCACATCCTTGATATTTCCTCTACACATTAAAAATACTTCTAGAAAATTTAATTGTTCTTTAGATAGCTCAGTGAATTTATTGAAAGAAAATTCATTTTCTATAACTGTGTTACATTTACTACATTTTAATCTCATAACCTTAAGGCTACCATTACATACAGGACATCTCGAAATTACTTGCATATTAATTCCTCCTTTACCTATATATTATCACTATTTTTATATTTGTAAAGTAAAAATTGAATATATTAATTAAAATTATAATTTTAATTAATATATTCAACATTGAATTTAATATATTTATTTTTAATCAACTTTTATTGCTTCTACAACTTTTGCATTGCCTTCTGTTCTGTAGTTTCCACTATACTCTACTTTTTGTATATTGCAACCTTCTCTTATTACAATGTTATTGCCTCTTACTAAATCCGCTTCTACAAATGCTATATCTACCTCATCAGCTTCAATAGTATTACAAGTTAACTTTCCAGTATTAAATTTAAGTCCTAAAAAACCAAGAAGATTAAGTCCTGGATTTCTACTGTATATATTTACTTTATTGCCACCTATTTCTTGAACCTTACAATGAGATCCTAGATTAATGTCCATAGTTTCCGCATTTAGAAGTCCTTTTATATGAAAATGTCCTGAACTTTGAAATTCTTCTGCTTCACAATTTCCACCAAACTCAAATGAACCTGAAAATTTCATTCTATCTCCACTTACATTGTTTCCAACCTTTATGCTGCCTGAAGCACTTAACTCCTTTGCTTGCAAGTTTCCATCTATGTTAGATGAACCATTACATTGAAATTCCTCTGTTGTTACATCACCATGAACATTAGCAGAGCCACTTGTTCTTACTTCATTTGCTATTATATCTCCTTCAATTCTTGAAGAGCCACTAGTTTTAAATGTCTCAGTTTCTAGACTTCCATCAACTCTAGAAGATCCAGAAGTACTAAAGTCCACACATCTTATATTACCTGTTACTTTGCCTGAACCACTTATCCTTACGCAATTAAAATCTCCACCACCTGAACTTCCTGACCCTGAAATCTTTAAATCTCCCTTACTATTTAACTCATTTCTCAATTCAACCATTATTAATTCCTCCATTATCCCCTTAATTTTTTCTTTATCTGATCTGCTAAATCATGAAAATTTATATCTAAAATAACCTTATATTCCTTTAACGGAATCCAACTATCCTTTGCTACAAAAAAACTAAAAATAGTCTCTTTCTCTTTTACCATCACTAAATTATAATCTTTCTCTTCTGTTTTTTCATAATAGAAATCAATACTTTCAATAGTTTCTTCTATTTGCTCAAAAGAAAGTATATTATCCTTCAGCAGTTTATTAAAAATATATATGCACAATACATCTTTAAAAACAAACTCTTCTTTTTCCCCAAAACTTTTTGAATACAACTTCAAACAAGCTTCTGAACTTATTTCATTTTCAATAATATCTTCCCAAGTATAGCTTTTTGATTTTGGATTTATTGAAAACATATCTGCCAATTCATCCAAAGAAACTGTATCTTTCAGTTCAATTATTTTGTTTACTCTGTTTAAAATCTTTTCTTTAGGTAAATAGGTCTCTTGCCCAGTAAATGATGATTTCTTTATAAACCATTCATCTGGAATCAGAGCTTTTCTCTTCCATCTATACAGCTGTCCATAGGATATGCCAGTTAAGTCTAAAAGATCTTTTTTCGTAATTAATTCTTCTTCCATAACTCCACCTCATGTATAGCGTAACATAACAATGTTTCATTGTAAAGTCTTTTTATTAATTTATTCTATAGTTATCAATTTTATAGTATAATTATAATAATATATAATATAAATATTATTATTTTTATCCTCTGCTAAAGGTGGTATGTTTAATGAGCATGAAAGGTTATATTCGAGTTGGGAAAATACCATCAAAAGTTGCAAGATTAGCTGGTTTTACTTGTAATGGTGATGTATTTGCCTGTCCTGGAGTCTACAAGCATATTGTAAAAAAGCATGCAAAACAACTTGGTAGAAATATTATAGAAAATCTAACTCCTACTATTAAATCTATAATATCGTCACCAGACTTCATTGGGCAGGATCCTAAAAAAGGCTGCAATTCAATTGAACTTGTAAAATACGTGGGGGTGTTTATGCTTTTAGGCCTAGAGGTTGATCCTGATGAAGGATATATCTATGTTGCTTCCTTATATCCAATAACAGAAGGGAAAATTTGCAGTAGACTTTATAATGGTCGATTTATTGCCATTACATCTATAAGTAAATTTAAACAAGTAGAAAAGAAACTTGTTACTAAAGAATGTTTTCAATAAAATATTTTTTAGGAATATTGAACAAAATAAATATAAAGTGTATACTATATAAGTATCGGTATATAATTTGAGATTTCTAAGGTGAGAAATGGCTCCTCACGCGCTATGCTTTTAGTAGTAAACAGAGATGCAGGATACGCCGCCCTGCTAGAAAATCTTTTTTTGATAGTATACTTATGACTAGATTTTTAGCGTAAACAAAAAAGCTTGCAAACAGGCAAGCTTTTTTTATATCTATTTTTCATTATCTTCATTGTCTTCTTTTAATCTATCTAACACTATATTGTATCCTTCACTGCCATAATTTAGGCATTTATTTACTCTGCTTATAGTCGCTGTGGAGGCATGAGTTATCTCTACTATATCTGTATAAGTCTTCTTTTCTTCAAGCATTTTTGCTACATGCATTCTCTGAGCTAAAGCTTTGATTTCATTTATTGTTGCTACATCTTCAAAAAATCTATAACATTCTTCTATATTTTGTAGGCTCAATATGGCTTTAAAAAAATAGTCCATATCGTCACTCTGTAACCTTGATTTATACTCCATAATCTTCACCTCTTAGTGATTTTATCACAATTCATCACTTTGTTCTACTAAATTATTCTTCATCTTTTCCATAGCTTCCACTAGGATTGCTTATTTCTGACAACCCCTTTCTAAGTAGTTCATTATAAACGCTAACTGTTGGTACTAACCACACTTCACCTGTTCCTCTATATACATTTAAGAAGCCTTCTCCACTGGTAGCAGTTCCAACTATTGATTTTGAAGCCTTTTCCACAGTAAATTCTATATCTCCCGTTCTTAATATAGCAAAATTACCATCAACCTTTAAAACATCTTTATTCAATTTGCATTTGAATATCTCTGTTTCTGGAACTGGAAGTTCTAAAACTACAATTCCACTTCCAGTAAGTCTAGTTTGAAAAACACCCTCATTTCCTAAAAGCATGGATGATATACTTTTTTGCATTGCAGCTCCAACTTCAACACTTTCTTCACAGGCATAAAACAAACCATCATCTACTACTATCTCATCATCTTCTAATTCTATCAAAGCATAATGTCCAAATGATGGTTCTAAAAAGATTTCACCTGTACCACTATAAGTTGGCTTGAACATAGTCTCGCCAGTAACCTTACTTGTTAAAAACTTCTTACCAAGACCCAAAGGTCCTCCAATCTTATTGTGAATTTCTATATCACCTTTTAGATAACTTAAGGCTCCTGATTCTAATCTTACTGAGCTGTCATCTAATATTATTCTTACTTGCTTTAATTTAACTCCAGACTCTCTCATAAAATTTAACTGAACAGCTAAATCTACATTCTTACTTCCATTAAGTTGATCATACTCAAGAATTTGAAAAGCAGAATCCCCCTGCATCTGTGAAATCAAATTTAATTTGTTTGTTATATTCAGTGATGTTCTCATAATATTCCCCCATATTTTAGGCATGCTCAAAAATAAACAAGTTCATCTACTAGTCTATTTTAGCTTGTTATTCATTTTCAGATACCTCAATTCTCTATTTCATTCTAACCATCATTTTAATTATTAACATATTACTATGAATTATATACCATTTTATTATTCTAATACAGTATGCGTTGTTGATGAAAAACTATATATTTTATAATTGAAACATATAACTCTATTCTGGCACATTGCCGAAACTTTGTAAATTAATTATAATATACATATACAAATTCTGTATACAATTGAAATATTGGAGGAAACGCAATGAATTTTACAGCTACTATTCTTGGCATACTTTTTATTGGTATAGGATTAAGTGCTATCTTCTTTAAAAAGTACCCAAACCAAAATGTTTCTCTAGAAGCACTACAACGAAAAAATAACAATACTACCATCAATGTTAAGAAAATGTGCATAATTGACGGAACTTTCTACTCAATCTGTGGATTATTATTTTTATCCTTTGGCCTATTTTTTAAAGCAATAAAACAATCAACTCCTTTATTTGCTGGAAGTATTGTTTTGCTTGTAGTTCTTTTAGCTGCTTACTATCCAATCAAAAATAAATTTTCTATTGAAAAATAGCCTATAAGTTATAAAAATAATATTTCATAATTAATAACCATCACATTAAATCCAATTTTAGTTTATTTATTGGAACATATATAATAACAAGTGTATAATTTAAAATTATTAAAAAAATGCTGAATAAACCTTTGAGTTTATTCAGCATTTTTACAGTTATAATCAACTTATATTATTTATATACCTTAGCTGTTTCTTCCCCACTAAGCACTCTTATTGCTCCTTGAGTTAAAGCTAAAAGTTCATCTTCTCCTGGATATACTGTAACTGGTGCTATCCACTCGATGTTTGCCTTTAAGTCTGGTACTAGAGTTGGTGAATATGCAATTCCACCTGTAAGGATAATTTGATCAACCTTGCCATTTAATGCTGCTGACATTTCTCCAATTGTCTTTGTGATTTGATATACAAATGCTTTATATATCTTTTCACATTCCTTGTCTCCAGCTTCCATCTTATCTATAGTACCTTTTACATCGTTAGTATTTAGGTATCCAACAAATCCACCTTTACCTACTACCTTTGTATATACTTCTTGTTCATTATATTTTCCACTGAAGCACATTTTAATTAAATCTCCAACTGGAACTGAACCTGCTCTTTCTGGTGAGAATGGACCATCACCATCTAAAGCATTATTTACATCTATAACTCTACCTTGCTTATGAGCTCCAACAGAAACTCCTCCACCCATGTGAACAACAACAAGATTTAAGTTTTCATATCCTTTTCCTGTTTCTTTTCCATATCTCTTAGCAACAGCTTTTTGATTTAATGCATGGAACTTACTCTTTCTTGGAAGTTCTGGAACTCCAGATAATCTAGCTACATCATCTAATTCATCAGTAACAACTGGATCTACTATAAATGATGGAACTCCTAATTCATCTCCAATGGACTTAGCTATTATGCCACCAAGATTTGAAGCATGTGGACCTTGAACACCAATCTTTAAGTCTTCAACCATAGCATCATTAACAGCGTATGTTCCACCTTCTACTGGCTTTAACATTCCGCCTCTTCCAACTATAGCACTTAAAGTTTTGATATCAAAGTTCTTCTCCTTAAGCACATTTAAAATAACATCTTTTCTAAATTGAAATTGATCAAATATTGTATCATATCTCTTTATTTCTTCATTTGTGTGTCTTAATGTTTCTTCAAATAATTGTTTTTCGTCTTCATAAACCCCTATTTTAGTTGATGTCGAACCTGGATTGATTATTAATAACTTGTATGACATATTCCATCCTCCATTGATAACACATTAAAATAAAATTATTTACACTAATAATTATCTTTTATTTTTTTCTGCAACTAATGCTGCAAGAGCAATTGAGTTAACTTTTGTTTCGAAAGAGTCAGCTCTTGAAGTTAATATAACTGGTGCTGAAGTTCCTACTAGAAGACAACCATTCTTTGAGTTTGAGAAATATGTTAATGTCTTATACATAACGTTAGCAACTTCTATATCTGGTAATAATAATATATCTGCTTTACCAGCTACTGGTCCCTTTACTCCCTTATGATGTGCTGCTTCTTCTGATATTGCATTATCTAAAGCAAAAGGTCCATCAACTACACATCCCTTGAATTGTCCTCTGTCACTCATCTTTGCTAATAATGCTGCATCAACTGTTGATTGCATTGCTGGATTTACAACTTCTACTGGTCCTATAACTGCAACTTTTGGTGTTTCTATACCACAGCTATGAGCAACTGCAACTGCATTATTTATCATTCCAGCCTTATCCTTTAATTCTGGATATGTATTAAAAGCAGCGTCAGTTAAAAATAATAATCTGTCCCATCCTTCTGATTCAAAAACAGCTACATGTGACATTAAATTACCTGTTCTTAATCCAACTTCTTTGTTTAATACACTTCTTAAGAATGTAGCAGTATCTACTAATCCTTTCATTAGCATATCTGCATGTCCGCTTGATACTAATTTAACAGCTTCTAAAGCAGCTTTTTTAGGATCCTTAACGTCCATTATTTCGTAATCAGATAAATCTAAGTTTATCTTATCTGCTATTTCATGTATTTTTTGTTTGTCTCCAACTAATATAGCTTCAGCTACTCCTAGATTTGTAGCTTCTTTTATTGCTTCTAGTACTGGTTCATCTTGAGCCACCGCTACTGCAACCTTCTTTTTAGGAATTTCTTTTAATCTTGAAAATAGGTCATCAAAATTCTTACTCATTTACTGCACCTCTTCTATATTTTTTGCTTTATATTGTTAATTTTATCACAAATATCTGATAAAAAAAACTACTAATAGTTCTACAATCTATTTTATACCTTTAAAGAAGTTTTGGCAAAAAAAATCTGAAAACAATAGTTCTCAGATTTTAATTTTCTATTATATTATTGGAGAATATTCTTTAATTATGTTTTCTGCAACCTTAAGTCCATCTACTGCTGCTGATACTATGCCACCTGCAAAGCCTGCTCCTTCTCCTGTTGGGTATACCCCTCCTATTGAAATACTTTCTAAGTTTTCATTTCTAGTTATTCTCACTGGTGCTGAGGTTCTGGTTTCTATTCCTATCATAATTCCTTCTCCAGAAGCTCCAAAACCTTTTATTTTCCTATCAAAATTATCTAGTCCTTCTTTCAAACTTTGAACTACATAGCTTGGTAAGCACTCTCTTAAATCTTTGAATTCATATCCTGGCGTTACTGTTGGAATCACACTGTCTAATTTTTTAGTTATCCTATCTTCCATGAAATCACTTATTTTTTGTACTGGAGCCTTATAGTTTCCTCCACCTACTTTATAAGCAAGTTCCTCATAATGCCTTTGGAAATTCATTGCACTTAATGGAGAATTACCTTCAAAATCCTCCGGCCCTACTCCTACAACAAGTGCAGAATTTGCATTTTTATTATCTCTTGCATGATAACTCATTCCATTAACTACAAGTCTATTTTCTTCTGAAGCTGCACCTACTACAACTCCACCTGGACACATACAAAAAGAGTACACTGGTCTCTTAGTACTTTCTGCGGTGTGAGTTAATCTATATTCTGCCGCCTTAAGTCTAGGATGATTTGCATATTCACCATATTGATTTCTATTTATTAAATCCTGTGGATGCTCAACTCTTACTCCTATAGCAAAAGGTTTAGGTTCCATAAACATGCCTATTCCATTTAACATTTCATAGGTATCTCTTGAACTATGTCCTATAGCCAATATAAGTTGAGAACAAGGTATTTCATTACTATTAACTATGATAGAATTAACTTTCCCATTCTTCGCAATAACTTTTTCAAGTTTTGAAGAAAAATGTATTTCTCCACCTAAAGCCTTTATTTCTTCTCTTATATTCTTAACAACAGTTTTTAAAATATCTGTTCCTACATGCGGTTTTCCCATGTAGATTATTTCTTCAGGCGCGCCTGCTTTTACTAGAGCTTCAAGTACTAAATCACATCTTGTATCCTTAATTCTAGTTGTTAACTTACCGTCAGAGAAAGCTCCTGCTCCTCCTTCTCCAAATTGAACATTGGATTCTGTATTTAATTCACCGGTAGTCCAAAACTTTTCCACAGTTTTTGTTCTGTTATCAACATCTTCTCCTCTTTCAAACACTATAGGTCTATATCCATTTTTCGCTAACAATAATGCAGAGAATAGACCAGCAGGTCCAAGTCCAATAACAACTGGTCTGTGGGCAAGCTTTTTGCTACCAAACTGAATTTCCTCTTTATATCCTTCTTCTTCAAATCGTATATCTTTGTCTTTTAGTTTATACACAAGGTTCTTTTCATTTTCACAGCATATATCTATACAATAGTTAAATTTTATTGAGTTTTTCTTTCTAGCATCTATAGACTCTTTTATTATTTTTAAATCACTTATTGAAGCTTCTTTTATTCTTAATTTTTTTGCAGCCTTAGCCTTTAATAGTGAAATATCTTCATTTATATCTAATTGTACGTTGTTTATTCTAATAGCCATTCTTCGTCTCCGTTTATATTTATTTTTGTTTATTGAGCAGCTTTTTTAGCTGTAACCGTTAATTTATCAGGATTTTTAGCTTGTACAGTAATCTTAGAAGGTAAATTGGATATAGTATAATCTACCGTATTGCTTCCTTCTTTTATGTTAGTGAAATCTGCTTCCGCCGTGATATTGCCTAAATCCTCATCCTTTAGTGCTGAAATATCTTCTTGTAGCCCTCTCAATGTAATCTTAATACCTTTATCAAAGCTTGCAGTCAATCCTGTTGGAGTATTCTTCTCTTTTACCTGTACAGTAATATCTTTAGTAACATACTGAGTCGTTAATACATTTACTTTGACATACCTTTCATTATTTACTGCCCTCACTCCTAGTGGTATTTTTAATGCTACACTAACATCCTTAGTTCCGTCTATATTAGTTAAGTTTATTGGATCAGTACTTATTTCGTTAATTGAATTTAATACACTTTCATCTCCAATTATCTCAATACTTTTATTGACTGGAGTAACACTCTTCAATACCATGTTGTTAGATATACTTCCAGTTGTAGGAACCTTAACTGATACTAGCTTTCCTTTTCTAATTGGAACCTTAACCCTTGCAACATTAGGGAAAATCTTCACCTGAGTAACTTGATTATTGTCTGCATTAAATGCTTCTATTTTTAGTTCTGTACTTACATCTGAACTTAAATCAGTTAAATCAGTACTTACTCTAACTGTTTTAACTGAGTCAACATATTGAGCTGCTCCTGATATAGTAGCTGTACTAGGACTAACTTCTATATCACCTTTATAATACCCACTTTTAGTTTTTATATTTATATCATTTTGTATAGGTAAATTCTTTTCAGCATAAGTATCTAAATTAACTGCCACTCTTAAGAAGTCATTATTTTTTATACTTATTCCTGCTGGATAGCTTTGAATCTCTACAGGAATTTTATTTTCACCTTTTTTCAATGCATAACCACTTAAATTAACTGCAACTTTTATTTGATCACTGCTAACCTTATATACTTCTGTAGCTGGACCTTCAATTGTAACATTAATTTTAAGCGTTTGATTTGGCATAAGTGTTAAATTTGAATCCTTTAAAACATCTTCATTAATGATTTCTACAGGTACATTATTTATCTTATACTCTTTAATAGGATTTTCTATATTAGTTATATAAAGCCATAAACCCAAAGAGAAAAGTACACAGATAACCTTAATGGCTATATTTTTCTTCTTTTCTTCATTATCCATGCTTTCACCCTCTCCTCAATTGATTTTACTCTTTTCTTTCTTCTCTTTTTCATTATTTTTATTAAAATACTTTTTAATTTTTCCTTGTCAAAGTTTCTTGTAAGTCTTCCATTTACAGCTAAGGATATCACACCAGTCTCCTCTGAAACTACTATTACAAGTGCATCTGAATTCTCAGATAATCCCAAAGCAGCTCTATGTCTTGTTCCCAGCTTCTTATTTATAGTATTGTTTCCTGTTAGGGGTAGCACACAGCCAGAAGCTAAAATTCTATCATTTCTAATTATTGTGGCACCATCATGTAAAGGGGTGTTAACTACAAATATATTTTCTAATAATGCCGCACTAACTTTTGCATCTAATACAGTACCATTATTACCTATAACTTCACTAAGACCTGTTCCCTGTTCAATGGCAATTAATGCGCCAGTCTTACTTTCAGCTAAATTTTCTACCGCTGCAACTATCTCTGTTACAACACTGTTTAGAACTGCATCATCTTCAATTAAGTGCATGTCTTCAAAAGCACTTCTTCCTAAATGCTCCAAAGCTCTTCTTATTTCTGGTTGAAAAATAATTATAACAGCCAATACTCCTATTGTTATTGTCTTAGTCAAAATAAAATTTAACATATCTAGTTTCAAAACATAGCTTATTGGTATAAGTGCCAAAACCAATAATATTCCTTTAAACAATTGCTCTGCTCTAGTTTCCTTCATAAGCAGATATCCTCTATATAAAATGTATGAAACTACTATTATATCAACTATTGACCATACAGATATGTTTCTTAATGAATTTATTATCATATTAATTATATCTTGCACTAACCCGCACCTCCCTGACTATATAAAATTATACACCATTCACCCCTATCTTAATACGCTATTATGATTATTTATAATTTTTTTTACATTTACGAATATATCCGTAAATATTAAATATACATTTATACAAAAGGGGGAGATGTATTTTGAATTTAGACTTTGTAAAAACAATTAAAAAAAAATGGTTAATGATTCTATTCTTGCTTGCTATAATATGTATTTCATTTTCTCTATTTCTATACTTTAATAATCCATATAAAAGAGAGCTGAATAAGCTCTGTAGCAATGTTATAGCAATTAATAGCTCCTGTGCTAAAGGCATAAAAGACAGCATAATTGATTCAAAAATATCTTTATCAACTCTGTCTGATAATCAAAATAAATTATTAAGTGAAAAAAATAAATTAGATAAATTAACACTACCAGATAAATATAAAAATATTCAAAATAGCTTAAAACTTGCCTTATCAAATAATTTAAAACTTTATGAACAATTGATATGCATTTTAAAAAATACTTCATCAAAAGACTTAAGTAAGACTTTAAATAACCTTAATGCTTTATATGCTGAATGCAATAAGAGTTATGATAAATGCAATTCCCTTGGATATAAAGTTTCTCTCTCAAATAACTTTGTAATATTTTATAAAAACTTTGTTGTTTATACAAATGAAGTAATAAAGTTAAATAGAGATATTGATATGGAAGCCTCTCAAAAAAGAGATTTCTTAAATAATTTCGAACAATATGTTCAAACATTTAACGAATTAAAGGAAGATTTAAAACCTGCAATTGACAGAGCCAAGGCTGAAAAACGATCATTAAATTCTATAGTAAATGATGTATATATTAAAATGGAAAATTTCAATAAACTTAAGCAGGATATTTCCACAATTTCTATTCCTGCTAGCGCTTTGGATATATTCAACTCATTCTCCAATACTTTAAATAAATATAATGATTATATTTCGTGTTTATCGGATACACTAAATAGTGATGTTTCTGGAAAATCAGCTAAATATGATAATGTCTATGAGAAATATAATGACATGGTAGTAGAATTTAACCAATTTCAGCAACTCATAAATAATTATGGGCAATAATGTATTAAATTAATCAATTTGGTTATAATACCTTCAAGAAAGGGTTGGGGCCCTAAGGAGGTTTTTTATGCGAAAAATTAAACTTACTACATTCTTATTATTAACCTTTTTTATTCTTAATAACATTACGGTTTTAGCACATACAGCAGACAGTAATGAGGTTGTAATAAGAAATATTTCTTCTTCAACAACGGATTTATACCATGAGAAGGACTCAGTAGTAGAAGTATTCAATTATTCAAATAAAACAATTTATCTCACGGAATCTGACATCTACTTAATGTCACAGATAGTTTATGCAGAAAGTAAAGGGGAACCTTATGAAGGTAAAGTTGCTGTGGCGTCAGTTATATTAAATAGGCTAATTGATCCTACTTTTCCTGATACAATCGAAGGCGTTGTAAAACAGGCTAATGCCTTTTCTTGTGTATGTAATGGTTCTATTAATGTAGTACCAGATGAAATCTCAAGAAAAGCTGTCATAGATGCAATAAAGGGATCAGATCCAACTGCAAGGGCTGTATTTTTCTATAACCCTGAAATTTCAACTTGCACTTGGATGAAAAACGTTGAAAAGAAGAATGTAAAAACTATAGGACATCATGTGTTTTTTCAAATAAAAAGATAGAACCCTTTCGGGTTCTATCTTTTTTCTATTTATGTGCATCGATTACTTGTTTTATTCCATCCTTCGGTCTAAAACCAACTAATCTATCTACAACTTCACCATTCTTAAAGAATAATAATGTAGGGATTGAAGCAACTTGATATTTTTCTGCTATGTCTCCATTGTTATCTACATCTAATTTAAAAAACTTAACATCTGTCATTTCTTTAGAAAGTTCATCTATTATAGGCGCAACCATTTTACATGGTCCACACCAAGTTGCAAAAAGATCTAACACCACTAAATTATTTGCATCTAAAACTTGACTCTTAAAATCCTTTGATTCGATAATTGTTGCCATATTAACTCCTCCTTCATACCCTTGTAGGGTATATTTGTTTAATTATATATCTAACTAACTATATAGTCAATTTATTCTTTTTGTTTTTCAAAAGTGCCATATTTCAATATTTTATTATTTTGCATAAACATCTTACCTTTGCATAACAAACTTTTTATTTCTAGGTTATCCTTAGTTACTAACACTATATCTGCGTCCTTACCTTCTTCTATACTTCCCTTATTATTAAGTTTTAGAAGTTTTGAAACATTTGATGTTATAACTGCAACGGCTTCTTCTATTGGAACTTTTTGCTCTAATATAGCCTTTCTAACTTCTTTATAAAGAGATTGTACTGAACCGATTCCAAGACCTACATACTCACCTGATTCATTAAATATTGGCAAGCTCCCATTGCCATCTGATGTAAAAGTTATATGTTCCATATTAACTCCCATTTTATATGCCTTACCTAAGGCTTGAGAGGCTGTAAGTTCACTACTTTCTAGGTGTTTCTCATCACTACTAGTTGTAAAATCCACATATCCGTTACGCTTTACATATTCCATGCCCATGTTAAAAAGTTCTTCAGTTCTGTTTATATGAGTAGGCAGTAATTGGGTTGCTGGAATCTCTGTTTCATTTATTATCTTAAATAAAAACTCCATTTTTCTAATTCCATTACCTAAATGAACATTTACTATTCCTGGTTTTCCAGAAAGCAAGCCACCAACCCTTGCAGATGCCACTAACTTAACAAAATCATCATAGGAAGGCTGAGAACTTCTATGGTCTGACAAAGCCACTTCACCAACTCCTATTATTTTGTCTATAAGAATGATGTCACTTTTAGGTGTTTCAGTAACAGTTTTAATTGGAATCTCATAAGAACCTGTATAACAATAAGTACTTATACCCTCCTCTTCTAAGCCTCTAGCTTTTGCCAAAAGACTGTTCATATCTCTGCAAACTCCATCTGTTCCTATGCATCCAACTACAGTACTAATACCTGCCTTTATAAATTCACTTAACAAGATTTCAGGTGTTCTTGTACTAAATCCGCCTTCTCCACCTCCACCAATTATGTGAACATGAGAATCAATAAACCCTGGGAAAGCATACAAACCTTCTCCATCTAAATATTCTATCTGCATGGACTCCGAATCTATACTGCACTTATCAAAAATCCCGCCAATTTTTGAATCTACAATTAAAATATCCTTTTTGCCCAAACATTTAGGTGCAAAAATTTCTACATTTTTTATAACCTTTAACATACTATCCACTTATCATTCACTTCCTCATAATATAAAACTTTAGAATATCTCTAAAACTATCAATTGCTTCAGCTATTTTAAAATTTCTTTTATGGCACTGTTATTGTATATAGAATTAGGATATTGTTTTACAAGTTCTTTAGCATATTTAATTGACTTTTCTTTTTCAGTAGACTTAAGTAATATTGCTAACTTATATAGAGATTCCTCCATATAATCTTTTTGAGCATTTTCCCTATTTTCATTTACATACTCTTCATAGTATTTACATCCATTTTCTATATCATTAAGTTTTTCAAAACTATTTGCCAGCATATATTGTACATGTTGCCTTAAGTAAGTTTGACTACTGTACTTATATGCTTTAAGAAATTCACTGTTAGCCTTCTCAAAATCCTTAGATTTGTAGTAAGTTGTGCCTTGCTTGTAAAAACTCTCCACCCCATCATTTTGCATTAAGCTATAAGCTTTATCATATGCATTTCTATGGTTAATATCTAGACTATCCTTATTAATATTTTCTATAGTATTGTTTATCTGATTATAGTCTTTACTATCTATGAACGAAAGTAACTTTTTAGTATCAAAAACATTAGAATTTAATGGATTTTCTTCACTCTTATTTTCATTGTTCTTTGATTTGGCATCATCTTGCTTGATTTTATTATTAGGTTCTTCTTTTTTATCTTTTTTACTTACAGCTTCTTGTTTATTATTTATTTTTACTGTTTCATTTATGTATTTCATTATCGGTTCATATGACCTCCAAATAACGGTAACCAATAATAATGTTGCCACCAATATAACTAAAATCTTTTTTGCTTTCCCACTACTTTTTTCAACGTTAAATTCTGAAAGTAATTTTTTATTATCCATAGCAGCTTGATTATCTTTGCTTACTGATAAAACTTTATTTATGCACTGTTCAGCCTTAACAAAATCCCCTGTTTTAATATAACAGTATGCCAAAGCGTTATATACATTTATTAAATTAAAATCACTTTCTGTACAGAAATATAGCTTATCTAAAGCTTCCCTAATCTTTAATTCTTTAATTAACTCTAATGCTTGCTTATAGGCAATTAATCTATTTTCATCCTGCTTACTATCTCTTAAGTATCCTTTAGAGATACTATTATCATTAAAATCTCTATTAACTTTCCAAGTATCTGTTGCAGCCTTAAGTTCACCCTTCATATACAGTAATAATCCTTTTAAATTAATAGCTGCACTATTTTTCATATTATAAGAAATTGCTTTTTCACATATCTGTAATGCCTTATCTATATTACCATCTCCATAAAGCTTCATAGCCCTTTCATACAATTTTTTATCTTCATTTTTCATTTTAGTGCTCCTTATGTATGTATTATTTATTAATTATAACATTAAACTCTTTAGCTAAGCCTCATATTTTTATCAATATTAATTAAAATTCCACTCAATTTTATATTAAGTTTACAAAAAACGATTAGTTACTACAAAAAACGCTTTTTCCGTGTATAATATTATATGGTACGATTACAAAATATTTTCTATACAGGGGAGTAACATATGAAAAAGAGATTTAAATCCAAAAAAGAATCTAAAACTAAACAAACTAAGAGTTTTAAATTCAAATCAATTAACTTACATAGCTTAAAGTTTAAAATGTGCTTAGTATTCAGTATATTGAGCATATTAACAACTGTTTCTTTATCAGCAATATCTTATAACAAAGCTAAAACAGTATCCATAAATACTACAAAGTCCATGCTTGAAGGTTTAGTTGAACAATGCTCCAACATGATAAGAGCAAAACTTGATGCTAATATCAATATGGGACAAGGTCTGCAACAAAACAAAATGCTTATAAACTTCAAAAAAGATCCTAAAATGACGGAAACGCTTCTTAAAGAAAATTTGATTACTTATGGGCATGTAGATATTGGTATCACAGATACTAGTGGCAATATTCAATACTTATCTGGAAAGAAAGAAAGTCTAGGGGATAAAGACTTTTTTACAAAAGCCTTAGATGGAACTATAGACATATCTGACCCAGTTAAAAGCGATTTATTTGGTATGAATGTAATCTACTATGCTATCCCATTAAAAGATAATAATAAAGTTATAGGTTCTGTAATTTATGTAAGAACTGCTTCTGAAATAAGTGATATGGTAAAATATATTTCTGCTTTAAATACAGGAGTTGGTTTTGTTACAGATAAAAATGGTACTGTAATAGCAGATAAAATTCAATCTACCGTTAATAGCAACTTTATTGAGAAGGCAAAAAATGATTCAGATTATGCTGAAATATCTAATGTATTTAAGAAAATGGTTAACAGAGAATCTGGCTCTGGTGAATACACTTATAAGGGAGAAAAAAAAGCTGTAGCTTACACTCCTATTCAACTTACAACTTGGTCCTTAGGTATATCCGTAGAATATTCTGATGTTCTTAAACCAGTTGATACCCTAAGAACTGCTGGGATAGTTGTAACGCTAATTGCTATGATTATAAACTTTATTATCACTATACTAATCTCAAGCTTCATCACAAAAAAAATAACTATAGTTTCAAACAATATAGAAACAATTGCTTCAGGGGATTTTAGTAATGAAATTGATAAATCATTAATTAAAGATAAGAGTGAATTAGGAATTATAGCGAAAAACCTAGACTTGTTAAAAAGATCAATTAGCACTATGCTATCTGAAATACATACAATTGGATCAAGAATTGAAACTAAATCTAACCATTTATCTAGTTTTTCAGAAGAATTATCATCTTCTACAACTGAAATAACAGCTTCAATTAGTGAAGTAGCCAACGGAAATACTCATCAATCTATGGAAATAAACTCAATCACTTCACAAGTGGATGATTTTTCAGAAAAGATTGCTGTAGTTTCTAAATACATTAATAATGTACATGCTAACACTCTAGAAATTGAGAAGAAAGCAAGTGAATCAAAGCAAGTTGCTATGAAAATTGAAAATACTGCAAATGAATTTAACAAGGATTTTGAGGCATTCAATTCAAGCATAAAAGTTCTAGAAAATGATATGAACACTATAAGTTCTATAACAAACCTTATAAATGATATTTCAGATCAAACAAACTTATTAGCACTAAATGCTGCTATTGAAGCTGCAAGAGCTGGAGAAATGGGGAAAGGTTTTGCTGTAGTTGCTGAGGAAATAAGAACGCTTGCTGAACAAAGTAAGACAAATGCAGAAGATATCTCTAAGATAATCTCTGAATCTACTCAAAATACTACTGATATTGTAGAAAAGACTGATAATATGAATAGAGACTTGCAAATACAAAAAGAAGGAATAAATAATGTATTAACAGTGTTTAATGAAATTGGACATGCAGTAAGTAATGTTATTCCTGAAATAAATAATACTTACAAAAAATTTAATGATTTAAGCAGTAATAAAGAAATCATCGCCAAAAGTATAGAGGAAGTTTCTGCTATATCAGAAGAAGTCTCTGCTTCCTCTGAAGAAATAGCTGCTTCTACTCAAGAATTGGATAATGCAAGTAAGGATGTAGAAATACAAGCTCAAGAATTATCAGAAGATGTTAAAACCATAATGGCAGAACTTAATAAATTTAAATTGTAATAAAGCTCAAATATTATTTAAGGGGTGTAGATATTTTTATATAGTAATATCTATCCCCCTTAATTCTCCAAATTTCATACACAATTATTAACATAATGCTATTTTGCAATAATAAATTATACTTTCCATATTATTTTTCTACTACTTTACTAAATGGTATATCTTTAACAAAAGATTTATATTCATTCAATGAATCATCAGTATATTCTACCATATCTATTTTTATCACATTATTAGTATTGCTATCTACTCTAATGCCTTTTATTCTCTGTCTTGCTGAGTCAGGTGAAAATATAAAATGGGAAGATTCGTCTTTTACATCTAATAAATAGAGTGCTGAACCTGATATTATTGTTCCATGAGCATTAGCTACAACTATCAATATACTCTTGTCATCTAACCATGCTATAGATTTTATGGTTTGCTGTGATTTTTCTTCATTAATAAAGGTAAACTTATATGCTAAATCATTATTTTTCTTTATATAAAGTTTAGAGTATCCTTCTTCTTGAGCTTCATTTCCCTTACCCACTATACTTGCTGAATAACTAGAACCTTTAAAAGATATCCAAGGAGTCATATTGTCTGGCTTTACCAAACTCATATCTTCCTTATTGATTTCAGCCTTAGAAAACACATTAACCTCATCATTCTGTGATTTTGAACTTTTAACCTCAGAATCATCACTTGTAATATTTCTTGAACTACGAATGCTAGGCTCTTGCTTTTCTCCATTTTGTATTTTATCTTCCCTTGAACTAGCTGAACTTTTAGTATTGCTTGAACTAATAATACTAGACTCTTGTTTCTCAGCAGTCTGTCGTTTATTTGCCATAGAACCAGTTGCCTCTTGATTTGTGCTATTATTAGGATTGAAATTTATGGTTTTAGCCACAACAGGTGCCAGTGGAATTAATATTAAAATAATAGCAATTTTATATACTCTTTTAATGTTTCTCTTAATGGTAAAACTAACATTTTGTAAAGAAGATTTTCCGTATCTATCTTTATCAATACTATTCATTATATTTCTTCTAGAACTTTTAAACTGCATATCATTAGTTGAGAATATCTTTGTAAACTCATCTTCAATTTGCAACTCTTGTTTATATTCATCATTACATTCACTGCAACTTTCTAAATGCTTTAGTATCTCTTCTTCTTCTTCAGAATTAAGTTCATGGTTTATTAGTCTTTGAATATTCTTTTTCACTAACTTACAATCCATACTTAGCCCTCCTTAACTCTTGAGCTTTTTCTGTAGCTCATAAATCTTTCTCTTAGGTTATAATATTTTCTCTTTACCATAGATTCATTCAAATTAAGAATCTGACTTATATCACCAAAACTTCTTTCACCTGAATATCTTAAAATCAAAATATCTTTTTCTGTTTCATCTAGGGTATTTATAAAATTACCAATAACTGTCCTTGTCTCATTAAATTCTGCTATGCTGTCTGGTCCTTCTTCTTTTGATGCCATGTCATAAAAATCATCTATATTTGCTTCATATACCTTTTTATATTTTCTTATATAATCAATAGTTTTATTCTTTGCTATTTGTATTAACCAATTTGATAACTTATATTTATCTATATACATATATAACTTATTATAAGCAGTTATAAATACTTCTTGAGTTATATCCTCTGCAGCTTCTTTATTTCTGATCATATTATATACAATTTTCAATATAGTTATTTCATACTTATTTACTATTATATTAAAACTGTCTGTATTACCGTTTAGCACTTGCCTTACTAATTCCTTATCATCATCCAACTTCATTTCCCCTTTTATGCTCTAATATATATACGAATACTATATAGCTAAGTTCACGAAAATATCAAGTATTTTTTTACATAAAAAGAAAAACCTTGAGTTTAATGATTAAACTAACATATTTCCTATGTTATTCAAACCATTTCTCAAGGATTTCTTATAATCGTAAATTGAAAAAGTAACTTCGTTTTTTAATATAAACTGAATTTAGTTTTACAAAGCACTAAACTACTTGTTCTTCAATATCTTCTCTTCCTATAATTTGTCCATCTATTAATCTGATTATTGATGTTCCATATCTAGCTGACTTTTCTGAATGTGTCACTTGAATTAATGTTTTGCCATACTCTACGTTTATCTTTCTAAATAACTCCATAATCTCAGTACCAGTTTTAGAATCTAGATTTCCTATAGGTTCATCTAAGAATATTATCTCTGGATCGAAAATTAGAGCTCTTGCAATAGCAACTCTTTGTTGCTGACCACCTGACAATTCTCTTGGCGTCAATTTTCTCTTTTCAGTCATTCCTATTATCTCTAGAATCTCATTTAACTTTCCTTCATAATCCTTTAGTTTCTTTCCATCTAACATTAGTGGCAGCATAATATTATCTTCCACGCTTAAATTAGGAACTAGATTATAAAATTGAAAAACAAATCCCAACTTAGTTCTTCTCATCTTGCTCATTTCTTTTTGTTTTATCTTACTTAAGTCCTTCCCATCAATAAGAACTTCTCCAGAAGTTGGTTTATCAAGTCCACCCAATAAATATAATAAAGTTGATTTTCCACCACCTGATGGTCCCATTATTGAAATAAATTCACCCTTTTCAACACTAAAATTTATATCCTTTAGTACCTCTACTGTTTCTTTTCCTACTTTAAAAAATTTATCTAAATTTTTTACTTCAATACTCTTCATAACTCCGCACCCCTATTCATATTTCAATTCTTGTATAATTGAAAGTTTTCTACTCTTAAATAAAACTGGTATTGTTGCTAGAAGTATCAAGGCTAAAGATATACAAAAATATCCTGGCACTGACTTCAAATCTAAAACTATTTCTAATGGCATACTTATTACCTTCAAACATCTACTAATTAATGATAGTCCAAGATAACTGTATGGTACTGCTATCGCCATTGCCCATACTACTGAGAGAACAGATTCTATTAACAACATAAGTGATCTGTTTCCTTGTGGCATACCAACTGAACTTAATACTGCAAGTTCTCTTTTTCTTTGTAGGAATCCTATAATAATGTTATTTAATACTCCTAAAGCTGCAATAAAAATAGCCATATATGAGAATATACTAAGAATATTTATAACCATTTGATTTGATTCTGCATTTTGCTTTTCCATCTCTGCTTTAGTTATTGCTGTTGCACCAAATTGTTTTATTGTTGGCAATAATTCTTTTTTAACCTCAGCTGCATCCTTATTAGTTTTAAACATAATTTGATCTGCTTCTTTAAAGTTAAAATCCTTCTTCAAGACCTCATTTTTCATAAAGATTACGAAACCATCTTGATATAACTTTCCATCAATAGATCCTGCAATTTTAAAATCTTTCTTTATATCATTAATATTTAAGGTAATTGTATCTCCAACATTTTTACCTAATTTATCTTTAAGTTTATCAGTTATGATAAGTTCTCTTTCTGATGATTTTGCAAATCTATCAAACATATCTTTGTTTTTATCACTATTAAAATCTAAATATTGATTATAATCTCTATACTTAGAAGCATCTATCCCTTCAATTCCAGCAAACGTATTTCCTATCTTTGTAGATGCTTGCATTGAAATTTGTATACTATCCTTATTTACATCCTTATTTTCTTTTATCTTTGCAAGTAATTTATCTGTAGTATTTTGACCTTCTACTCCTTCTATGGTTTGAATTCCACTTACAGTTATATCTGAATTCATCTTTGTATAAGCTTCAGTAACTACATTCTTCAAACTTGTCCCTGCAGATGTTATCATCATTATAGACAATACAGACACTATTATAAGAGTTATGTTACCTAACAATACTTTTGAAGTCCTTAAGTTGTTTAAAGCAAATACTACTGTCTTGCTTCTTCCTCTGAATAATTTATATAAAACATTAGTTAATATATCAACAAGCTTTGGATACATAAGAACCAAGCCAATCACGGATACTATTACAAACACTCCACTAAGAGCATATGCCCACTTAGCATCAATGAAGTTCACTCCTAATGATATACCCAATAAAATTACTCCTATTATAAATTTTCCCCAACCTATTGTCATAGATATATTTACATTGTTTAAAATAACTTCTTTAACCTGCAATTTTTTAATCTTTCTAACAGGAATTAATGCTGATACTAATGATAATAGTATTGCAAATACTGCTCCAATCACTAAGTAATATGGATTTATTTCTACTTTATCATATATTCCATATGCTTTAAGAGGTGATACTAAATAGTTAATTAAGTACAATCCACCTACTCCAAGAGCATTTCCAAAGATTGCCCCAACAATTCCATATCCTATACTCTCTAAATATAATATCTTCTTTATAGTTCCTGTTGTAGCTCCTTGGCTTAAGAAAGTTCCTATTACTGATAATCTTTCTGTAATGGTCAATTTAAATGACCCATATATTATGATTCCACTCATAAATACAACTATAATTAGCATCACATAAAGTACTGATGTAAATGAACCTAATTGGCTGTTTACCGCTTCCTCATCAAATAACTGTTCTGCTATAAACTTCGTATTTTTATCATTAAATTCCTTTATACTATCTTTAACATTGTCCTTAGCTTTGTTTGCTAATACTAAGTTATATTTTCCTTCAACCTTTAGCTCCTTAGAAATATACTCATAAGGTACTAATACTCCGAAGGACTTACTTTTATCTGAATAGAAGATTCCTTCATTTGAACTGATACCAACTATCTTATACTGTTTCTTCACGCCTGCCATATAAAATTCTAAAGTATCATTAACCTTTAAATTTCTATCCTTACTTACTCTTTTAGAAATTATACAGGTTTCCCCTTTTAAGTCACTTATATTTCCTTCTAATATTTTAGTTTTGTCAATATATTTATCTTCCCTAGCATGTAAAGCTAAGTTAATTCTTTCATCATCATTAATTACACCACTTAATCTTATTTCACCTTGTACATTTTTCACCCCAGCTTCAGTCAAATCTGATGTGGAAATAAATACTTGCTTCTTATCTTTTGGAGTTATATATATTTCCTTTCCATCAAAAGATGCTAGCATTGGTTTAACAAAACTATTCATTGCTACCTTTATGGCACCTGTACTAGTCACTAATAATCCAGTACTTAAAGCTATTGCTAAAATTAATAAACAAAATCTACCTTTTTTCTCTGTCATACATTTTACTACATATTTAAAAAATATCTTCACTTTTTAACCCCCTTTGCATTTCTAATTCTATCCAAAACTCATTTATTTTATATTAATAAAACCTTAATTATTTCTTAAGATTATATCATTAATTTCTTAACTTTACCCTCTAAAATTCAGTAAACGTAAACATAATATTTCCCAATGTATATACGCTTCATTGAAAATATGGTAATATTTATATTATGAATTCGTCTATTTTTTACGGAAGGATTATTCTTATAAAATCATTAATATATAACGAACTTTAAGGGGATTCAATATGAAAGAATTTTTTTCAATGACAATTTTATCTTATCTATTGTATATTCTTAACATCCTATATTGCTTAGTACCAATGGCTGTTCAAGTTATTGTTGCATTTCTTATTGAGAAAAAGAAAATATTTAAAATTGCTATTATGGTTTTTCTTACTGAAGGTTTTGTAGTACCAATAGCACTAATGATCTACGATATATTTAATAGTCTTCATAATTATTCAGCCACTCTAGGAATTTCACACGTTGTTATCTCCCAAAGTTTTAAGTTTAATATCTTGTATAGTCTAGTAATGTTTATCGTACTAATAGTAATCGGATTTTTTTCATACAAGAATATATATGGGAAAATGAACTTATCCAGGAGCGTGCAGCCGTTATCTCCAACTTAAAGAAGTTGGAGTGTTACGGATGCTAGCTATCGGATAAATTGGGTGCTTTGATATTGGGTTATTTAAGTAATATTACAGTTATGGTGTTCATGATTTTCAAATTTAGTATAATTGTAAATTCTCTTTAAAGAAGGAGTGTAGAATGAATATTATAATAATACTTCCCATTGCTATTATCATAGGTATTGTTGTTCTAATCTTAGGATTATGGAATATAAAATTTACTGAAGAACATAATTATCAATGTAACAAGTGTTCTCATGTATTTGAAATCTTCGGAAATAACCTTGATTGCTTTAGTATTCTCACTAAACTATATGTAAGATGTCGAAAATGCGGCAAATACTCTGCTGTAAAGATTATAAAGAAAGAACACAGAGATTTAAAAGGAGATTAAAAATGGGGATTGAGAGAAAATTTAAAAGAAGTAGATGGTATAAAGGAACAACTTTTATAGATAAGCAGATTTATTATTCTAGTGGACACAAAGTATTTTTAGCTTTCTATGGCACACTATGTGCCTTGTTACTAACTGGGATTATCACTCTTTTGTTCTCACTTATAACAGATAATAAACTTAAAAATCCAGATGGCTACATAATTACAAGTATATTGATATCATGCTTTTCTTTAATGCCTTTATATGGCTTTACACTAATCTTCAAATTGTTGACTAAGAGAATAACTTTATCTGTAATTGATGGAAAGGTAATTCTTCATGGAGCAATAACAACTAAGATTATACGAATCACAGATATTGATGTGATAAAAAAAGCTAACACCAGACAAGATGCTATTTTGATAAAAGCAATGAAAAATAAAAGTGTTAATAGCCATTCAAAAATGACTATCCCTGAATTTTGGTTTGCTAAGGAAGACTTATTAAAGTTTATTGAAAGTCTAGAAATTCAAAAGATAAATAGAAAAATTAAGATTGATTTATAGTGATATTTTGATAGAAGTTGTCTTCAACTTCTATCTTATATATATATCATATCTATTACTTGTATAGTACTATTCCATAATAATGTTGGTGGACAAGTTACAAAAATCAGACATTTTTCTACCAACATTTATGTGGAACAGTTCTATATACAACCTTATAAATTTACACAATACTGACTTAGATACTACAATATAAATTTTTCAATAACCTCTGCTACTCCATCATTATCATTATCTGATGTTACATATTGAGCTATATCCTTAAGTTCCTGAATAGCATTTCCCATTGCAACTCCAAGACCTGCATAAGTTATCATTTCAACATCATTAGCTTGATCCCCTATACATATTATCTCTTCTTTTTTTATTCCTAGCTTGTCCGCTAAAATTTTTACACCATACCCCTTATTACAATCTTTATCCATGACTTCTAAAACTGTTGGCATAGTTTTTACCAAATTATATTCACCGCAAAATTCTTTTGGAAATTCACTCATCTTTTTTGAAAGTATTTCTTCAGTCTGTGAAAATAATATCTTTGTAATCTCATCCCCTGCCTGAATATCAGAATCAAAATCAATAATTTCAACAGGATTTCCAACATATTCTCTTTCGAATATTGTAAATTCATTTTCTTCTTCAGCAATAGTTCCTTCATGAGTGTATGCTATCATATTAAGTCCAAGTTTTCTGCTTAAATCACGTGCTTTTATTAAATCTTTCCCACTTAATCCTTTATAAAAGATACATTTAAAGTCACTGGTTCTGTATATAGTTCCTCCATTATTTGCAATAAGGTACTGATTTTTTCCTACTAAATTAACTTCTTTTAAAAAAGCATCTACTCCTTTAAGTGCCCTTCCAGATGTTATAACAACATTAACACCCTTTTCTATAGCCCTTTTTATTGCCTCTTTATTTACCTCTGAAATAACTCTATTGCTATTTAATAATGTCCCATCCATATCAACTGCTAACAACTTGTACATATTACCCCTCCTGAAATTTTTACTTTAGTAGTTATTAATTAGGTATCCTCAATCATAGCTAGAATTATAACTAATTTTGAAGATACCTAAACATATAAAGTATTACGCTAGGCATTCTCCCTATAACGCTACATTATACCATTTGAAAATAGTTCTTATATTTATATCACTTGTTATCATTTGTTATTGTTTAATATTATTTTATATTATTTGATGTTATTATTCAAGACATTTTATAAATTTCAATAAAAATGCTATAATACTATGAAAGATTAACACTAAATGATAATGATTGATGAGGTGGATGGATGTTTACTGAAGAAAGATTAGAACAAATTCTACATATGCTTAACAAAAATGGCAGAGTGAAAGTAAAAGAACTAAGCGAACACTTTAATGTTTCAGAAGGTATGATTAGAAAAGATTTGCAAAGATTAGAAGGCGATGGAGTTCTCAAAAGGACTTATGGGGGTGCCATTCTAAATAGAACCCTTTCTAAAAACAGTTCTATAACTACTAGAATGAGTGAGCACTTAGATAGTAAGGATTTAATCTCTAAAAAAGCTTTTGACCTTATAATAGATGGAGATGTGATTTTTTTAGAAACTTCAAGTATAAACTTTCTATTAGCTAAATTAATAGCTAATAGCAATAAACACATAACCCTAATTACTAACATGGCAATAATCCCCCCCCTATTTAGTGACAATGAAACTGCTGAGTTAATATGCATTGGTGGTATATATAATAAAAAACATGGTGGAGTTTTTGGCTCAGAAGTAATTAAGAATATCTCTAAATATATGTTTAGCAAATGTTTTCTAGGAAGCTGCAGTGTAAATTTAACTGCAAATTGTGTAGGTACTATGGAGTTAGAAGACGGCAATCTAAAGGAAACTATAATTGCTAATAGCAAAGAGGTGTATTTACTTGTTGAAAATGAAAAATTCACTCTAGACAGCACTTATAGATTTGCAACCCTACAAGAATTTGATGCTATAGTAAGTGACTCAGAAATTTCAGATGAAATTAAACATGAGTTAAAAAGATTAGATGTTAAACTGATATAATCTTAAAAAATAATTATTAACTCTTCTATTAATAAATTAATTACAGATTGCAATAAAAAAAACGGAGCTAAATTTCTTTAGCTCCAAATCTGGGATTACACTAATAAAAAGTGTCTTATATATTTATATTAATAATATAGTTAACGTATTAATTATTGTTCCATTATGATTTTCTTAGCATTTAAGATTGATGTAGCACTCATTGAGAACTCATCTAAACCATATTCCACAAGTGTTGGTATAGCTGTTTCATCTCCAGCCATTTCTCCACACATTCCTACCCACTTACCTTGAGAGTGAGCTCCATCTATTGTCATCTTAATTAATCTTAATACTGCTGGGTGCATTGGGTTGTATAGGTATGATACCTTTTCACTCATTCTGTCTGCAGCCAATGTATATTGAATTAAGTCATTTGTTCCTATTGAGAAGAAGTCAACATGTTTAGCTAATTCATCAGCGTAAACTGCTGCTGCTGGGATTTCAACCATGATACCCCATTGAATTTTTTCTGAGTATTCTTTTCCTTCAGCCTTTAATTCAGCTTTACATTCTTCTACTACTTCTTTAGCTTGTAAAAATTCTTCTAATCCTGATATCATTGGGAACATTACGCATAAGTTTCCGTATACAGAAGCTCTTAATAATGCTCTTAATTGAACCTTGAATATTTCTTTTCTGTCTAAGCAAAGTCTTATTGCTCTGTATCCAAGGAATGGATTCATTTCTTCTGGTAATGGTAAGTAAGGAAGAGTCTTATCTCCACCGATATCAAGTGTTCTTATAACAACTTGTTTTCCTTCCATTTTTTCAAGAACATATTTGTATGAATCATATTGTTCATCTTCTGTAGGTGCTTGATCTCTATCCATATATAAGAATTCTGTTCTGAATAGACCAACTCCGTCTCCACCATTAGCAAGAACTTGATCTACGTCAGCTGCCTTACCTATGTTTCCACAAACTTCAACTCTCTTACCAGCCTTAGTTACTGTCTTAACATCTATAAGTTTCTTTAATTCTTCTTGTTCTGCTCTGAATTTTTCTTTCTTAGCTTCATATTCTGCTAAAACTTCTGCTGAAGGATTGATGATTACATCTCCTGTTATACCATCAACTATAACCTTATCTCCTGTTTTAACTGCTTTAGTTATATCTCCTAAACCAAGTACAGCTGGAATTTCTAAAGTTCTAGCCATGATAGCTGCATGAGAAGTTCTTCCACCTATGTTAGTTATAAATCCTACAACCTTGCTTCTATCTAATTGAGCTGTATCTGATGGTGTTAAATCATGAGCTACAACTACTGTATTTTCTTCTGTTATTGCAAAACCTTCTCCGCCTTTTCCAGCTAAGTTTGCGATAATTCTCTTTGAAACATCCTTAATGTCAGCTGCTCTTTCTCTCATATAAGCATCTTCCATTGATTCAAAAATCATAACAAAAGTATTTGTTACATTTTCAACTGCTTTCATAGCATTTATTGAGTTGCTATCTACTTCTAATTCCATAGCTCCAGTAAATTCTGGATCATCAAGTAGTGTAATATGGGCTTCAAAAACTTCTGCCTTTTCTGCTCCCATTGATTCTACTGCTTTAGCTTTTATAGCTTCTAATTGAACTCTTGATGCTTCTAAAGCTTTCTTTAAATTTTCTTTTTCTGCTGCTATATCTTCAACTTTTTTATCTGTTATAACTATTTCTTCGTGTTCTTGTATGAATACTGTTCCAATTGCATAACCCTTAGATGCTGCAATACCTTTTTTTATCATAATTCATATTCCTCCTTAGACATATCTATAAAAATAAACTGTAAAATATTTTTCTCACAATTGCTCATTAATATTATAAGCAAATACCGTGCCAACTTTTTTAGATTTAGATAAATTTATTTTTATATAGCACTCTCACTTGAATTTTCCTTGTGAATTTTTAATATTTATCAATGATTTTATTATCTCAAAGTGCATTATCTATTATTCATATTCAATAACTTAATAATTTCTTGATACTTTTTATCAACACATTCTATTTTCCCAATATATTTTTTTATGTATATTCTATAATATGTGTTATAATCAACATATATTTAACATTGATATTTTTTATCATACAATAATTAAATTGATATTTTTTATCATAGAGAGGTATTTATGCTTACAAAAGAAATTGAAATTTTAGACTCTAATGGTTTGCACACTCGTGTAGCTGCCATGATTGTAAATAAGGCATCACAAATATCTAGTAAATATGGAGCTAAATTATACATAAAAAAAGAAGACTTTACTGATTGGCTCGGTATAAGTATGCTAGCTCTAATTTCATTGAAGATTGGAACTTCTGAAAAACTTCTACTAGGTGCAAAAGAAGAAAATGAAAATAACGAAATGGCTTTAAATGAGCTTATTTCTTACATTGATGAGAATATTAATAATAGCCCAAATAATTCTATCAGTATGAATAAGATTGATAAATTTATAGAAGAAAGTAAAATCGTTACTGACCAAATAATAAGTGAATCACCAATAGGCATTATAGTTATCGATTTATATTCAAATATTATAAATATAAATAAGTATGCTTTGAATATTTTAAATCTTAAAGAAGAAGAAACTTTAGGAAAACCTGTTAATAAAATAGTTCCTAACAGCTCCCTTCCTAAAATTCTGGACTTGAAATGTGAAGAACTAGGAAAAATTCTTTATATAAACAACAAAACTTGTACAATTAATAGAAGTCCTTTATTTATGGACAACGAAGTTATTGGAGCCATGGCTGTATTTCAAGATGTATCTGAATTGGTAGGAATAAAAGAAGTTAATGAAAAATTTCAAAAAATATTATCGTCTTCCCATGACTTAATATGCTTTGTAAATCCTGATGGAACAATTAACTATGTTAATCCTGCATATAAAAAGCAATTTTCTATTAATGATATGCTTATTGGTAAATCTGTGTATGATATCTCCCCCAATGGACTTAGAGCTTCAGCTCTGCGAACAAAGGAAAAAGTTGAAAATATTCTTCACACTAAAGATGGAACTGATATTTTAACCACTGTTGAACCAATTTTCATAGATGGAGTATTTAACGGAATTATTTCTACATCCAAACCTGTTAATGAAATAAAAGAACTTATGAGCAAACTTAAAAAATCTCAAGAGGAGCTCGATTTCTACAAAGATGAACTTTTAAAACATACATCTTTAAAGGGTTCATTCAAAAATATTATATCTTCCAGTAAATCCATGGCAGATGTACTATTCATTTGTGAAAAAGCTGCTAAAACCACCTCAACTGTACTGGTTCACGGTGAAAGTGGGACAGGTAAAGAACTCATTGCCAGTGCAATTCATAACAATAGCTCTAGAAAAGACAAACCGTTTATAAGAGTAAACTGCGCTGCCATTCCAGAAAATCTGTTAGAAAGTGAACTCTTTGGATATGAAAAAGGAGCTTTTACTGGAGCAGTAAAAAGTAAACCAGGTAAGTTTCAACTTGCTGACGGAGGTACAATCTTCTTAGATGAAATTGGGGATATGCCTCTTGCCATGCAGGCAAAACTTCTAAGAGTTCTACAAGAAAAAGAAGTAGATAGCCTAGGCGGCTTAAAACCTCAAAAAATAGATATAAGAGTTATTGCTGCAACAAATAAAGTATTATCAGAAATGATAAAAGAGGGCACTTTTAGAGAAGACTTGTACTACAGATTAAATGTTGTTTCAATTAACATTCCTCCATTAAGAGACAGGAAAGAAGATATCCCTTTATTAGTTGAACATTTTATAAGTAAAATAAATGGACATCTTTCAACTTCTGTGCAAGGAATAAATAATGATATTCTAAATCAGCTCCAAGCTTATTCTTGGCCAGGCAATATAAGAGAACTTGAAAATATAATTGAGAGGGCCATAAATTTATGTGAAGGAAGTACCTTAACATTTAGAGATTTTCCTTCATATATTTGCACCGCTTTAGATGAATCCATAACTTCTGCTCCTGTTAACCTAATAGATCTATCTAATGGAGATTTACTAACATTTGAAGAATATGAGAAACAAATTATTCAGTTAGCAATGAAAAAATATAAAAGTTATAATAAGGCTGGAAAAGTACTTGGCTTAACTCATAGAACAATATCTTTAAAGTGCCAAAAATATGGTATAGAAAAAGATTTGTAAGCATACAAAAAATATTTTTATTTCTTTAAAAATCATCATCAAATCTTAAATAAAAAATGTCATTGGACTGCTACTGCCCAATGACATTTTTTCACAAATTATTTTTATAAATCATCTACCAAAACAGCAGCCTTTGCATAAGCTGTTGATCTTGCTTCAAAGAAATCAGTTTTTACTGAGTTTGCATCTGAATGAATGTTAACCCACTCTGCTGGGTTCTTATCAAAGCCTTCATAAAGAGGTTCTAACCCAATATCCTTAAGCCTCATATTTCCAAGATATTTGATATAGCTTTCAATTAAGTTCTTATTTAGCCCTTGTATTTTATCCCCTATTACATAATGTCCCCAAGCAATTTCATGCTCTACTCCAACTCTTATAATTTCTCTAAATTCACTCTTAAGTTCATCTGTAAACATCTGTTGTTCTTCTTTTTGAATCTCTTTAATAATATTTCTAAATAGCCATAAATGAGTGTTTTCATCCCTATTGATATATCTTATTTCTTGAGCTGAACCTGACATCTTGCCATTTCTCTCTAAGTTATAGAAAAACATAAAGCCAGAGTAAAAATAAATACCCTCAAGCACATAGTTTGCCAGTATAGCTCTAAGCAAGTTTTCACCATTAGGCTCATCAATAAACTTATTATATTGCTCACCTATAAATTTATTTCTTTCTAACAAGTGCTTATCATCTTTCCATTGAAATAAAATTTCATTTCTCTTTTCAGGAGAGCAAATTGAATCAAGCATATAGCTGTAACTTTGTGAATGTACTGCTTCTTGAAAAGCCTGAATAGTTAAACATAGGTTTATCTCACTTGCTGTTATATAATTATTTATATTTCCTAAATTAGCTGTTTGAATTGAATCTAGGAAAATTAAAAATGATAATATCTTATCATAAGCAGTTCTTTCTTCTTCATTTAGCTTAGGATAATCTTTTAAATCTTGAGACAAATTCACTTCTTCAGGAATCCAAAAGTTATTCATAGCCTGCCTATACCAATCTGCTGCCCATGTATATTTCATGTTATTAAAATCATTTAAATTTGTAGTATTTCCATTTACAACTCGCTTTTTTGATGTCTCCGTGTCTCCAAACTCATTAAACAAGGGTTTTTTATTAACCTTCATTTTGCCTCTCCTTATTCCTTACTAATTTTTATTTCTAAGGCATCTGCTAATAAATAAGTTTATATACTAACAGATAGCCTTGTTTATTTTTTAATATGCCTAAAATTCTAGAGCTTTATAAATTCCTTTTGCAACACCTGCATTATCATTTGTATCAGTTATGTATTTTGCTATTTCTTTAATTTCTGGCATAGCATTACCCATGGCAAAAGATACAGGGAATTCTGTAAATAGTGAATAATCATTAAAACTATCCCCAAAAACAATAACTTCCTCTTTTTTTATCCCCATTTTCTCCACAACTTCGGATAAAATTATCCCCTTTTGTGCTTTTACATTGTTTACTTCAATGTTAGTTGCAAAGGTAGACGCTACTGCTAAACCATCTATAGTCTTTAAATTATTTCTAAGTTTAGTAACTAACTCTACATCTTGATGAAATGCTAAAATCTTTCCTATCTCTACTTCTGACTTAAGGAAATCATCTATATCAGTAATATATTGAAGTCTGTTAAAGTAAGGAAGTTCTTTTGCTTGCTTCGTAGCTTCCTCAAAAGAAATACCTGGTTCAAAAGACATGATTCTGTATGTAGCTCCTTCTAAAGCTTTTTCTTTTGTTTCTGTAGTAAATGAGCCCTTATTAGTATATATTTCAACAGCTATACCAGCCTGCTGCATCATATTTATAATTTGTTTTGCCTTATTTTTATCTACATTAATTTGCTCTAATATGTTTCCTTTTTCATCACGATATTCAGCACCATTCATAAGTATACATTGGCACTGTAAATCCCAAGCTTTAATTAGCGGTTGCACATCATCATATTTTCTTCCTGTGGCTATAACGAAGGTTACCCCTGCTGCCTCTGCTTTTCTTATAGCCTCTATGTTTTCTTTTGATATTACATGTTTATTGTTAAGTAGTGTTCCATCCATATCTGATGCAATAAGTTTTATCATCATGTTCTCCTCCTGTAATCCATTCTCTATTCTATTTAAAATATAATTATTTTTACAAATTAATTCATATATAAACTTTCATTTTCTTTAAGTATACTATAATTTAAACTCTATTTGTTATTAAGAACTAAAAAGATGCCTCACTCCTATGTTAGTTTGGTGTGAGACATCTTTTTAACTTTAACTCATCTTTAAAAACAAGTAAGTCCATATGCTATCCTGTTTGACTTTATACTGACTTCGCCAACAGAACCCTTAGATAGCTCGCTACCTAAAAATATTAACCATTTGAACTTGCTGCTTGTTTTCACATACCTTATACTCTAAAACCAGAAGTTATAGCTTTTAGCTTTTGAGCCATCTCAGATAATTGCTCTGAGGTACTTTCAATTTCACTCATAGTGCTAAGTTGCTCTTGTATGCTTGCACTCATATTTTCAGTACCCTCTGCTATATCATTTGAAGTTGCAGCTATATTACCTATTGCTGTTTCCATTTCCTTTGTGCTTGCTGCTTGTTGTTGATTTGCTTCATCAATACGCTCAATATCATTTACGATATTTTGTATATTCTTAATGATATTATTTATGCTTTCGCCTACCTCTGAAGCTTTATGTACTCCAACTAATACCTTCTGTTCAACAGTTTCTACTGAGTCTACAGCAGAAGCTGATTTAATCTGATTTTCATTGACAAGCTGAGCTATTTCTGAAGCTGCACTGCTACTTTCATCTGCAAGCTTTCTAATCTCTTCTGCAACTACACTAAAGCCTTTACCTGCTTCACCTGCACGAGCAGCTTCTATAGCAGCATTTAAAGCTAATAAGTTTGTTTGTTCTGATATTGAAGTTATTATCTTGATTATATCACCTATCTTTTTAGATGATACATCTAGGTCTTTGATTATAGATGAAACTTCTTTTGATGAAGAAGCTATATCTGTTATTGAAGAAACTACTTCTGATATCTTCTCTGCCCCATCTTGTGCTGATTCCTTAGCTTTTTTACTATTAATTGTAGTATTTTTACTAGCACTTGAAGTTGATTCTGAGAACATTGCTATTTCTGCTAAACTTGCATTAGTTTCTTCTGAAACTGCAGCAGCATCTGAAGTACTTGAAGATATTTCTACTATTGTACTTGATATTCCCTCTAGTGTTTTTGTTGTTTCTCCTGTTGCCGTACTTAATTCTTCACTTGAAGAAGCTATAGTTTCAGCCGATTCAGCAACATCTTTTATGATTACTTGAAGTTTATCTACAAATAAATCAAAGCTATTACTTAATTGACCTATTTCATCCTTGCTATCATAACCTATTCTTTGAGTTAAATCTCCACCGTTACTAGATATCTCTTTTAATTTTGTTGTAATTCTCTTTACTGGTAAAGTTACTGATCTTATTATTATTACAGATAGAACTAATGATATAACTGCACACACAACAACTACAGCACCGATTATACATATTGTCCTAGCATAAACTGCCTTACTCTCATTGTATGTCTTTGTTGCATTAGCAACTTGCTTGTTAATAATTACATCAAAAGAATCTACCACTGCTTTTCTTGCAGAATCATAAGTTTCCATATCACTTTTAACCTTAGTCATTGTTTTACTTGATGTTCCTGATGGTTGTGCCCCAGCAGCTGGTCTTTCTTCTGTAGTTCCAGCACCATGCTTCTTAATAAATGAATCCTTTGCTGTTATAAAAGCTTCATAATTCTTAAGCAATGTTGCATATTCCGAATTTCCTTTATACTGCTGCAATTCTTTTGTGGTTGCTGTTGCACGAGCCTCAAGATCTTCTTGTATGGTCTTTTTATCTGCATCAGTATCTGCATTCATGATTGAACTTGATTGTGATTTTATATATTCAATATTAGCCTTTAAATTCTCTAGTTTTACAATTGGAGTAAGCCTCGAATCATTTAATTCTATAAGCTTAGAATTAACTACAGATACTTGGCTGACTGCACCGATACCTACTGCCACTAAAAAAATTAAAAAGCTTAATGAAAGCACTCCTATCTTTAATGAAAGTTTCATGTTCTTAAATAAATTCATGTTTTTAACTAATTTCATGCAAAATTCCCCCATGTTCCTCATTTTTATAAGCTAATAATTTCTTACTTCGTAATAATATTAATATAACTTAGAAATGTGATGGATTTGTGATTATCGATAAAACTTTGCATGAAATATAAGCAATCTGATTTTAAGCTGAGCAACTTTCACAGTCACTTACTGTTAGCGACTTAGATCTAACATAATAAATACTCTTAACTCCATTCTCACAGGCAGCAATATATAACTCCATTATCTGCCTCATTGTATAATTTGTAGTTATATATAAATTAAAGGATTGTGCTTGGTCTATATGTCTTTGTCTTATACCATTAATCTTAACACACCATTTTTGATCAATGTTGTACGCTGAATTATAGTACCAATAATTATCCATAGATAGATTTGGGGCTATCTTAGGAGTTATACTGCCTTTCTTCTCCTCCATCCAGAACCTAGCCATAATTGGATCTACACCTTCTGAGGTTCCAGCAATAGTAGCTGTGGAGCCATTAGGAGCTACGGCAAATAAATAGCCATTTCTCATACCATATTTCTTAACATGCTGCTGTAATTCTGTCCATTGGGAAGAGTTATAATCCCTAAGCTTAAAGTAATCTCCATTATCCCAATCCGAATCTTGAAAATATTCATAACTTCCTTTTTCTTTAGCAATATTCATGGATGCTTTGACCGCAAAATAATTAATTTTCTCATATACTTTATCTGCAAACTCCAAGTGTTCCTCTGCTGTCCAATGAACCTTATTATTTACAAGCATATGATGGTAACCACTTGTACCAAGACCTATTGATCTATATCTCTTATTAGTAACTTCTGCAAACTTAACTGCATAATAATTTAGATCAATAACATTGTCCATGGCTCTTATCTGAGTTTCTACTACATATTCAAGTTCCTGATCACTATTTACATCTACATTACCTAAAACTATAGAAGATAGATTGCATACTACAAAATCACCTGGCTTAGTTTTTTCCACAATGATTTTATCTCCATTCTCATCCACAATCGTAGAACTCTCTATATCCATAGCACTCATATTTTGCATGATTTCTGTACATAAATTTGAAGAGTATATCATACCTTTATGCTTATTAGGATTCATTTTATTAGCTGCATCTCTATAAAAGGCAAAAGGTGTTCCAGTTTCTGCTGCACTCTTTATTATAAGTCTAACCATATCTTTAACAGATATTATTCTTTTTTCTATCCTGTCATCTTTTACACAATCCCAGTACTTTTCTTCCCACTGCTCTCCATAATAATCCTCTAAGGCATATCCTTTAATAGTTTTAATTTCATGAGGACACATCATGTACCAATTTGCATCTATATCTTCCTTTGCAAGCTTCCAAAACAAATCTGGATAACATAAACCCGGAAAAACATCATGAGCTTTTTTTCTATCATCACCATTATTAGTTCTAAGTTGTAAAAATTCTGGAGTATCCTTGTGCCAAACATCAAGCCATACTGCAACACTACCATTTCTAACCCCTAATTGGTCTACTGCTATAGCTGTATCATTATATAGCTTTATCCAAGGAATTACCCCTGCTGATGCATTCTTAAACCCTCGTATACTAGATCCTAATGCTCTTACCTTTCCAAAATATACTCCCATTCCACCACCAAACTTTGATACCTTGGCAAAATTGTCTAAAGACTTGTATATTCCATTCAAACTGTCATCTACTGTATCAATAAAGCAAGAGCTTAATTGATAAAATGGTTTTCTAGCATTAGACATAGTTGGAGTTGCCATAGTTGCCTTCAAGGAACTTAACACATCATAAAATCTTTTTGCCCAATAAACTCTTTGTTCCTTTTTCTCTGGAATTGCTAAGTGCATCGCTATGCCCATAAACATTTGCTGTGGCAATTCTAGAACTCTTCTATCAAAATCCTGAACTAGATATCTTTTATGAAGCAGACTTATACCACTATAAGTGAATAAATAATCTCTATCAGGCTTTATAGATTTCTCAAGCTCATCTATATCTTCCTTGCTGTAGTTCTCCAATATGTACTTACCATACAAACCTTCATCTGTAAGCTTTTTAACAAAATCATATAACCCTAAATATAGATTCTCACCTTCAGCAAGTTTTCTGTTTGTTTTTACCTCTTTATATAATTTGAAAATATATAGCTTTGCGGCTACTTCAAGCCATCTTGGCTCCATTTCAGTTGTTAGTTCAAGCACTACTTGAATTAATGAATTTAATATTTCATCAATGTGTGCATCCTTCCTTTTGATGCTTTCAAAAGCTTCCATAAATCTCTGAAAAGTATATATTCCCTCTTCATCTTTAATTTCTGATATATATTTTTCACATAAGCTAAATAACTCTTTCATTTTGCTCCTCCACACCATATATTGCGATATTGGTTTATTTTATCACAACATATTGTAGTATTCAAATGTAAAAAAGCAGAGTTAAACCCTGCTTTTCTTATCATATTATAAATTATCTAACTTTTTCTATCGTTTTGGAATAATTGTCGACAAATAATTATTATCAATCATTTATCTGTTGTTCCTTATTAAGGTAAATATATACCTTAAACATATCTCCATCTATTTCTACCTTCATTTTTCCACCATGAAGCTCAACTATAGATTTCACTATTGACATTCCAAGACCGGACCCTTCAATCTTTGAACTTCTAGCCTTATCTCCTCTTGCAAATCTTTCAAATATATCTTCAGAACTAAAATTCATCTCATAACAAGAAATATTCTTAAAGGATATAAGCCAGCATTTATCGTGTTCTTCCACATCTACATATATTCTAGTTTTCTCCAAAGAGTATTTATAAGCATTTACTATTACATTTTCAAATACCCTAGCCATCTTCTCTCCATCTACGTTCATGAACAGCTTAGATATCTTTGAATTAAATCTTATTTCCAAATCCTTATCTTTGTAAAGCGTAGAACATTCTCCTAAGCATTGATTTAATAATTCTATTATATCAATTTCACTCTTATTCAATTCTATTTTTCCTGAAGACAGCTTTGAAACCTCAAATAAATCAAATATTAAATTTTTCAATCTATTTGTTTTTTTATCTAAAATCTCTAAATATTCTTTTCTTTCTTCCTCTGTAATTTCAGGTCTTTTTAATATATCTACATAATTTATTATGCTTGTTAAAGGAGTCTTTAAATCATGAGAAACATTGGTTATAAGCTCTGTCTTTAATCTTTCATTTTTTAAACTTTCATTAAGTGCTTTGTCATAACCTTCATTTATATTAGCTAATTTTAGATATATTCCCTTATATCCAAAACCACTTCTTCTCTTTAACCTATCAAAATGCCCCTGCTCAATATCATCAATAGCTGTTTCAATATTTAAACCTATTAATTTCCCTACAAAGAAAACAACCAATGCAATCATTACAACGACTCCTGATAAAAACACTTGTCCTGAATCAACTATAAATGCTAAATATATATAGAACACATCCAATATAATTAATAGTAAATTAATGCTTAAAATATATTTATACTTTCTTGAGTATTTACATAATGCTCTGTATTTAGTAACTGCATTTCGAATTATAGACACAACATAATCCTGTCTTATCTGATCTATAACACCTTTAAACTTATATCTTACACTGTTATAAATTATCTTAATAAGTATAATCAACAACACTATACCTAAAAACACAATTGACTTAGTTTCTCTTAATATTACTTGCTTTCTACCTTCCAAATTATGATTTTCATAGTTTTTTTGCCTAAACATAATGATATAATAATCAGAATTAGATGTCTTAACGCTTAAGTTTTGGTCAACAAAGTTATCACCAACTCCAGTTAAATTAGTAAGAATTTTATCCATCTTATTCTTATCAATTTGTCTAGAATAACTAAGTAATAAATCTTTATCCATGTACTGATTATTTTTACTACTTTTTTGAGAATTTTCGTTGTTCATTCCATCTGTAGATTCTGTTTCCTTAATACTCTGTCTATTACTTTCTATATTTTTCTGATTTTCCGATTCAGATATAGGGAAATAATTTCTTATAATATCACTAAGCACATTTCCTTCATTAGTAAAAATAATATTATTGGTTTTATCAAAAATAAGAAGTCCTGGCATCTCTCCATAGGATTCCTGCAAGCCTTTGATTAATTTGAGCTTACTTTCCTCCTTTTGCATTGACCCGATATCATCTAATATAGATTTAATCTTTGTTTCTCCCCTCTTAAAACTATTGGGAAAACTACTGCAATTAAAATTTCTTTCTTTTTGTTTTAATTCTTCTATTGGTGAAAAAGTAATTTCTTTATATACTTCGAATTGTGTTTTAACATTTAACATCGGGCTTAAATCAAATACAAGTCCTCTAATTTGGTTTAGATTTTTTGAAATTGTAAGAGCAATAATAATGATCAAGACAAAATCAATAAGATTTATCTTTGTAAGCAGATGCTTTTTCTTACTTATCGATTTTATATCCAATCCCCCACACCACCTTTATATATTCAGGTTCCTTTGTATTTATCTCTATCTTTTCTCTTATCCTTCTTATATGAACTGTTACTGTATTATCACTCTTATATAGTGGTTCTCCCCATATCCTCTCATATATATCATCTATAGAAAAAACTCTGCCAGGATTTTTTGCAAGTAACTCTATAATTTTAAATTCTGTAGCCGTTAGTCTGATTTCCTCACCTCTAACTTCTACCTTCTTTAAATCAGTAAATATTCTTAGATCTCTTATGTTAATAACATTCCCATTATTGTTTTCAACTAATGGCTTATTATATCTTCTCAATTGCGATTTAACCCTTGCAACTAATTCTAAGTAATTAAAAGGCTTGGTCATATAATCATCAGCACCAATATTTAATCCCAATATTTTATCTCCATCTTCACCTTTTGCTGATAACATTATTATAGGTATATTGTTATTTTCTCTAATTTTCAAACATGTTCTTATTCCATCTAGCTTTGGCATCATTACATCTAGAATCATTACATGAATCTCATTCTCTTCTAGAATTTCTAATGCTTCTAGGCCATCTCCAGCTTTAAATATTTTATAGCCTTCGCCTCTTAAATATATCTCTATAGCATCTCTAATTTCTTTCTCATCATCTACAACTAATATTGAATACATACTTTATGCCCCCCCATAGTTAAATCATATCTTATAAAAATAACAAAAGATGAATTTAAAAATTAAGTTTTTATTAAAATATTCTTTATGTTTTATTTTACTACGACATCTAAACGCAAATAGGTTCATATGCAACGCATATTTGTACTTGTTATTTATTTTTAGATTCCTAAATTCTTAAATGCATCACTATTCCTAACAGGATTAAAATCTTCTTCATCTCTAGCAGCTTTTTTTACATCTGAATCCTTGTCTATAGCCATCTTAAGATACTTCACTGTATTATCAACATCTCCTCTTCGTCCATATATGCTGGCCATTCCATAATATGTCCACACATATTCTTCAACTTCTAAATCTTTGTTGTACCAAGTTAATGCCTCATCATATTTTCCAAGAAGTTCATATGTTAGCCCTTTATTAAACCTTGCATATCCATAATCATTTTTTATCTCTAAAGACTTATCTATATCTGCAAGTGCTTCATCCAAATTTCTATTTTTATAAGCTTTTGCAATTCCTCTTATATTATAAGCCTTATAATTTTTAGAGTCTTCTTTTATTATCTCATTTGCAATATTTATAGCATCATCATATTTTTTAGAATGAAATAATTCAAAAGCTTTGCTATATTCTTCATCAAGTTTTTTAGTTTTTTCATCTATAGAAACCTCTGTTTTGTTTGCACTTATTTCTGAATTCTTTGTTTGTTGCTCTATTTTCACTTTAGATTGCTCTACAACATTAGTATCCTTATTATTTTTTATTGCCTCATTTATAATTATTCCAACAGCAATAATTGTACAAATAACCAATAATATAGTCTTATTTCTTTGTGTCCCTGGTAACTTTATTCCCATGATTTATTCTCCTTGCTTCTTACTTATTTATCCGATAACTAGCAGTCGTAATACTCCAACTTCTTTATGTTGGAGATAACGGCTGCACGCTCCTAGACGAGGTACCCCTTGATGGTGTAAGTTCAACTAAGATTCAGATGGTGAACACCCCACACCTGAATCAAGTTTCACTTGATCTTAATATTAATTCTAATGCATTCTGAATTTAGTGTCCACATAACTATATTATTGACCAAATTTCAAATTCTACATAAAATAACGAAAAACATAGCAAACTATATTAGAAAGTGAATAAAAACTTGTAAAATGAGATTACGGCATATAGCTTGATTTTAATTTCTTTTCAATTTGTATATAATTGTTTAGGGAAGAAAAAATCAATGTTTTTTAATTAAAATTATTTTTCTTAGGAGAAAAAATTATGCATTATTTAAAATCAAAAAAAGACGTTTTTATCGACATCCTTATGATTATACTAGGCACTTTTATTGCTTCCATCGGAGTTAACTCATTCTTAAGTCATGCTAAACTTCTTAGTGGTGGAGCTACAGGTGTGGCACTTATTTTACAATACAAAATTGGTTTTAAGGCTGGATTCACTGTTTTCTTAATAAACCTGCCTTTATTTATAGTCAGCTATCTTAAATTAAATAAGAAGTTTACACTATATTCTGCAATTGGCATGGTAGCCTTATCTTTATCCTTATTAATCACAGAACCTTTTTCACATGTAATAAATATTAATGATAATCTTCTTTATTGTATTTATGGTGGTGTTGCCTGTGGACTAGGATATGGACTTGTTTTTTCAAGAAATGGTTCCACTGGTGGAACAGATATAATAACTATGTTGATTAGAAAAAAATATTCTAATTTTAATATAGGAAAGCTTGGGTTTATTCTTAACCTAATTATAGTTGCTGTTGGTGCAGTACTTTTTGGACTTCCAAGAGCATTATACACCTTGATTTCAATGTTCGTTCAAAGTGCTGTTATAGATAGAGTAATTAAAGGCCTTAGCAATAAAAACCTATTGTTTATAATCACTGAAAAGGAAGGCGAAGTTATTGATTATGTAATAAATCATCTTCATCGTGGTATTACTTCCTTAGCAGCAGAAGGTGAATACACTCATTGTCAGAAGAAGATGCTTTATTGTATACTCACTCCTAGACAAATGATTGAACTTAAAAGAACAATTTATTTAATAGATCCAAAGGCTTTTGTTACTGTAGTAGATGTATCAGAAGTTAGGGGAAAGGGCTTTAAAAATTTATAAAACTAGCATCTACATAAAACTAAGTTGCAGTATGCTATAGTAAAACATATATTTATTTAATACAACATAAATAAAACCATGCATAATAGACGAATCTCTCTGTATGCATGGTTTTTGTATTATTCAAAGTTTTTATATACTACACAACATATCCTAATCCTTTAACTTACCATATCTAGACACAAATAAATTGTTTTCATAACTGGTAATTGAGTTGGTTACTCTATATGTATAACCATACATTATATATGAATTGTTTTCACAGTCATTTAAACCACTTCAACTACAAAACTCATATCCTCTCATTAACATATATTTAAATTTATGTAAATATAATATTAAAGATGTACCCACTGTTTTACGCATGAAAAAAAACGTCCAATCCACTAAGGATTGACGCTTCTTTTCTTATCTACAATAATTGGATAACTATCCATCAACAAAGCTTTCTAAATATGTCTTCTTTCCAATTTCATATAGGTTATTACCTTCGCTATCTATTATCACAACCAAAGGCATATCCTCTACATATAATTTTCTTACAGCTTCTGTCCCTAAATCATCATAAGCTATCACCTGTGATTCTTTAATGCAAGATGCAATTAGTGCTGCTGCTCCACCTATTGCTCCAAAGTACACACCTTTATTTCTTATGATAGCTTGTATAACTTCATCATTTCTCTTTCCCTTGCCTATCATTCCCTTTAATCCCTTATCAATTAAGGCTGGTGCATAGGCATCCATTCTATAACTGGTTGTAGGCCCTGCAGAACCTATAACATTACCTTCTTTAGCTGGAGTTGGCCCTACATAATAAATTGTAGCATCCTGCACATCAAAAGGGAGCCTTTCCCCTTTATCCAATAGCTCTTTTAATCTTTTATGAGCTGCATCTCTACCTGTATATATATATCCACTTAATAAAACCTTATCGCCAGCTTTTAATGTTTGAGTTTTAGCTTCAGTTAGTGGTGTTTGTAACTTCTTAACCATCTCTAAATCCTCCAATTATAATATAATTTCATGATGTCTTAATGAGTGACAGCTTATATTTACAGCCACAGGTAAACCTGCAATATGAGTAGGATAATTTTCTATATTAACCTTTAATGCAGTATGTCTTCCCCCAAAGCCTTGTGGACCTATACCAAGAGAATTTATTTTCTCTAAAAGTTCCTCTTCTAAAGTTTTATAATATTCATTACTATTGCTTTCATTTAAGTTTCTAAGCAAAGCTTTTTTAGACAATAAAGCAGCTCTTTCAAAAGTTCCGCCAATGCCAACTCCCACTATAATTGGTGGACAAGGATTAGGTCCTGCTTCCTTAACTGTATTAATGATAAATTCCTTAACACCTTCTACTCCATCAGAAGGTTTAAGCATCTTTATTGCACTCATATTTTCTGATCCAAAGCCCTTTGGAGCTATAAGGATTCTAAGCTTATCTCCTTCCTTAATCTCATAATTAATTATAGCTGGTGTATTGTCACCAGTATTGTTTCTAAATAAAGGATCAGCAACTACTGATTTTCTAAGATATCCTTCAGCATATCCCTGTCTAACGCCTTCATTAATTGCTGCTTCTAAGCTGCCACCTTCAATATGTACATCTTGACCAATTTCTATAAATACACAAGTCATCCCTGTATCTTGGCATAAAGGCAGTACTCCTTTTTCTGCTATTTTAAAGTTTTCCTCTATGTCCCCTAAAACTTCTTTAGCTAATGGATATTTTTCTTGTTCTTTCGCAGAAATTATTTTTTGCTTTACATCCTCTGTTAGATAGTAATTAGCCTTAATACAACAATCCTTTACGCTCTCTATTATCTTCGAAACATGAATATTTTTCATCCTACTCCCCCCAATTTTTTATTCTAATATCATTATATACTTTTTTAATTTTTCAGTCTTTACTTAATTCAAAAGTTAATCATAATTTATTTTAAACAACATAATAATTTAATAAGTAATATTTTTCAAGGAGAGTGTAATGAATAAAACCTCAATCAAGTTCATCAAAATAGTCACCTACATTCTTATAGTTATCCTACTTGGACTAATATTTTATGATATATATATAATTCATCAAAATAAAAATTCCCATAGAATTCCTAACAATGCTATTAATGTTTCTCCAATCACTGGAGAACCTTTTAATGTTTCTAACGCTAATCCAATACTATCTAAAATAGACTATGACTGCCATGAATTTAATAAGTTGCCTTATGTAGAATCTGCAGATATAATCATGGAACAATACAACTCACAAACAACTGCAATTGATTATAGTGCTTATGTTTTTAATAAAACCATTAAAGTAAAAGATGGTATTTCTAGCTTAAGCAAAATAAATACTACTGCCTTTCCTAAAATTAACTTTATAGATGATCTAAGTTTCAAGGAAACTAGCATGACTTTAGATAATGGTACAATATATATATACTATAATGATGATAATGTAACTAGTTTTACTTATGATAATGGCTACTATAAAAAGTTTGCTGGTACTACATTAGATAAGTTCTCTCTATCAAATGATGATGTGAAATATTCCAATGTAGTCGTTCAATATTTAGATAATGATTCAACTCTCGACTGCTTCTATAAGAATAGTTTTAAAGCAACCTTATTTAGCAATGGGAAACGCCAAAATTTCCTTTGGGATGGTAAAAACTTTATTTTTGAAAATAACTCTCCAGCTACATTCCTAAAAGGAAAAACTTACTGGATACTTCTCCCTAAAAATATTAGTTATACATTTGCAAATAAATAAGAGCTAGTTTATATAAACTAGCCACATATTATAGATGAAATTTAATAGAAATTTCACACAAGGTATTCCAAACAAACTCAAGCTTCTCCTTATAAAAAATTAGCAGCTATAATAGCTACTAACTTGACAAGAAAAATTGATATTCCCCAGGAAATATCAATTTTTCTTTAAATTTTTGGTTTCTGCATACTTATCTACAGCCTTTACTATAGCATCTACAATTTTCTGTTGATAAGCATCATTTTTTAAAAGCTGCTCTTCTTCATAATTTGACATAAATCCACATTCCACTATTATAGAAGAACATTTATCATCATTTCTTAGTATTTTATACATATTTCCTGCTGGCTTGCACTGTCTTTTGTTGGTTTGATCAACATTTGTCTGTAAACTTTCTTGAGTTATTTCTGCTAACAACTTGCTATCCTCATTAGAAGCATACCATACTTGTGATCCTTTATACTTAGCTTGTGGAAACATATTTTGATGTATGCTGATAAAGATATTACATCCTGTTTCCTCTTTCATTTTAACTCTCTTATTTAAATCTTGAACCTTTTTCTCTCTTACAGTTCTCCCTTTATCATATAATCCTTCATCAGCTTCTCTTGTCATAAATATCTTATACTTTTGATTTTGTAATTTTTCTTTAAGCTTTAAGGAGATTTGCAAGTTTATATCCTTCTCCAAAGTTCCAGTTTTACTTACAGCTCCGCCATCTATCCCACCATGGCCAGGATCTATAAGTATAATGTACTGACCTGAGGTTACATCTTCTGTTGCAAAAACCTCAGTGCCCATAATATTGGTTGCTAAAAAAAACAAACTAAAAAAAGCTATTGCTATTCTTTTTATCTTATTCATATAAAATTCCTCCAAGCAAATATCTTTTTCTAGCATGTGCGTTTTTATTTTTTTTATGCATGTTAAAGTTCTATTCTCCATTACTTTAGTCTCTTTTCCTTCTAGAGCCCCTTAACTTTATTCACCATTCTCTCATAACCTATAAATTTATTTCTTAATCACACTATTCTTTTCTATTTATCCTTTTTAAAGCTACTTGTATTATTTATCGTAGGTAATACACAAATAAGTGCAATGATATTTGGTTTATATTTAAGTTCCAAATAGTATTTCTCATCAATCGAAAGTACAGTAAACAGACTATGTAATTTATTCACACATATACTTAATCTTACTTTATCAATTAATTATAACATATTTTAAATAGAACCTTTCTTCATGAATTTTAAAGATATAGCTCAAATATCATGTATTAATGTTAAATACTTGAATTAAATTTCATAAATTTATATAATGGAGTAAATAAGCTTTTATAATATAACACAACTTAAAAATATTTAGTTACTTATTAAACATTGATGCTTTCACTATAAAATTTAAAGGAGATTTATTATGGATGAATTAAAAGTAATTTTAAAAAAATTCGCTGAATCTGGTTGGGATTTAATTGCTATTCCTTCAAAGGCATACCTTGATGGTAACGGATCAAAAGAAGATTTAATCAAAGCTGTGGAACAGGCTGACAGAGAGTGTGGCAATTGTGGTTGTGAATTTGATCCTATGTATAAAAAATGTCTTGAATTAAAAGAGTTGCTATAATAGATTAATTATAACCTCGTATCTATAACATTACACTGTTTAAAAAGGGAGTTTCTTATATGAACTCCCTTTAAAATTAAGTAGAATTACTTTATCTACTTTTGTTTTACTGGCATATGCAAAATCATATCTGTATCTAAATCAATACCTGGCTCATCAATTAAATATTCTTCAAAGAACCAGTAGTCTCCAAATGTATACTCTTCATTCTTTGCTACCCAGTCCATAAACTCTCCCCATGCTTGTATGTTGTATTTATATTTAGATTTTATTGTGGCATAATAACCACCTTGAAATTGATCTAATTTTACATTCTCATCCTTTGTTATAAATTCCTTATCTACTGTTACATTAATTGTATAGAAGAAATCCTTATGCCCTATTTTCTCAAAATTATAATAAGCAAAAAATCTATGCTTAACTCCATCATCAAATAAATTCTGTTTCTTTGACCAGTCAAAAAAATATTTTCTTGCTCTCTCCTCTGCATTCCTGCCTGTAACTGTATAAGAAGCTACATACATTGAATCTACATTTTCAAATTCTTTGGCAGTATTAAATTCTTTCTTTTCAGCAATTGGCATATATAAATCCACGCCACCTATATGCTCACCATCTTCAGAAAAGCCAAGATGTTCTTCTAACCATTGATGTCCACCATAAACATATTTGCTGCCCTTCATCCATTTATTAAACCTTTGCCAGCCCTTCATGATTTCCAAACCAATATCTTCACTTCTTTTTATTCCTATAACAGCATATAAACCACCATCCAAATTTTTTGTTTTTACCTTCTCATCCTCTACAACAAGACTATCATCAATTGTTATACAAACCTCATAACCATATTCCTTCTGCCCTGGTGATGAAGGATTTGGATTATTGTAACCAAATATACGGCACCCAGATTTATTCACATCTATTTTATTCTTATTAAGCCATTCTTTTATAACTCCAAAAGCATGATCCTCTGGATTTTCTCCATAATAACAATAATATGCAACCTTCATAGGGTCTAAGTTTTTTAATACCTTAATATCTGGATACTCCTCCATATGCTTTGAGTTTTGAGTTTCAAAATTCTTTTCCATAATATCTATCCTTTCAAAATTAAATTCATGTTTTGAATTATGAAAGGAACTTGGCAAAAAACCAGTTGCACTCTTGAAAGCTCGTGAAAAAGCATCCACACTATCATAGGCGTATTTCACAGCAACATCAATAACTCTCATTTCCTCACACCTTAAATCATGTGTTGCTTCATCAATCCTACGTAATCTAATATATTCTTTAACTGAATAACCAACCATAGCTAAAAACATACGATAGAAATTTGATTCAGACATAAATGCTTCTCTTGCCACTTCCTTTATTGTAATCTTTTCTTCTAAATTTTCTTCAATGTAGTTTATTGCCTTTTGTATCCGTTCATAATAATTCATACGAAGTACTCCTTTAATCTTAAGATAACTATATTATAGATTTATATATTTTTAACAACCCGACTTTTTCTCTAAATCTGTTATATGTTAGTAGCATATATATCATTATCATCATATAAACTTACATTTTCTTCTCATATAAATACAAATAAAATCCACCCTTGTCTTTTCTAGGTTCTGTTTCTCCAATTTTTACATATCCCATTTTTTCATAGAAATGATGATTACGATAATTTTTATAAGGAGTGTCTAATCTCCATACTTTTGCTTCATGAAATTCCTGCTCTAAAAATCTAATTGCCTTTGCTCCTATTCCCATATTCTGATGAGCTGAATCGATATATATTCCTCCTAACCAAAATTCCCCATTGCCTTGATTAAAACAAGACATGCCACCTACAATTTTCCCATCTAAAACCATTTTATATATTGGGAACTTTTTAATTGCTTCTCTCAATTTATCCATTTCATCATATCCTGTTGGTCCAAATCCATATACTCGCACATCCTCTGAAAAAGCATCTATCTTTACTTTCATGTATTCCTCTAAATCTTCAACATTAACTTTTAAAAATTCTAACATTTTCCCCTCCATAATCAATTAATATTCTTTAAATCAAGCCATTCTTCAATCATTGGTAACAATCTAGAATAATTAATTAAACTATCAACTGTTCCAAAAACTTGATTTGTCCCTAATTGTTGCTCTTCTTTATCTGTGCATTCAATACCTAATGAACGTTTTAAACTATACTGAAGCCATTCTAATTTTCCAAGGTATCCGCTGTTCAACACAACTTTCCACTCAACATCCTTAATATCTTTAACCTTCTTGTATCCATTAAGTAATGCTATAAATCTTTCTTTATCTAAACACCCTTTTGAATCCTCTGACCAATACATTAATACTTCTATAAGTTCCTGCATAGGATTTACATACCCAGCAGACTCCCAATCAATAATAATTGGTTTACCACTATTCCACAATACATTTTTGGAATCTAAATCTCTATGACTAAGGAGTCTATACATGCTAAGAACTTTATCAGACTCTAGAGCTTGTTTATTCCATAAGCATAAATTTTCTATATTATCATTAATACAATTAACCCAACTTAAATTCTTTTTTTGCCCTTGTTGTAAATAATAGTTCCAATTAATAAGCTCTTCATCTACAACTTCATCCTTGTTGATGTTCAATTTAGATAAATCCATGGTATGTATCTTGCCCAAGATGTCTCCAATAATATTGCAGTGCTCTTTATTAATTTCATCTGCTCCTAAGGATACGCCTTCAACCCAAGGAAAAATCATATAATATTGGGCATCAACACATTGCACAACACACCCATCTATTTTTATTGCAGATAGAGCTGGAATTCTCTCTGCTAAAAGATTAGCTATTTTTTCTGAATTAATTTTATTTTTCATCACATTCTTTCTACTCATAATTTGTGGATTAAGTGCTTTTACTGCAAACCTACCTTTTGTAGTCTCTATAGCATACATTTTATGCAATAATCCACCTGTAATAATTTTAGGCTCAGAAGATAACTCTCCTAGTTCCATAGCTTCACATAACTTTTCTAATTGAATATTATACTTTAATTGTGCCATAATACTTCTTCAATTCCCCTTTTGTATATAAATATAATTCCGAATATTTCTAATCCTATATTTGCCCTATATTCCATTATAATCTAATAGCTAACTTTACTACAATAAAAATAACGCTTCTCCTTAATATAGAAAATATCTTTCTACTATAAAATATTTCACAAAAAAATCGCCAAACCCTAATAAGAGTTTGACGATCAATTAAATCTAAATAACATATGTTCTAATAAATATACTGCATTGATTATCAATGTAGAATCTTATTTAGAACTTATATATATTACTAAATAAGATTATATCTCTTTAATAAGTCTTCAATAACAGTGCCAGAAACCTTCTTCATAACCTTCTTTTTAGCTAAGTTAGCTTCCAAAGGTAATTTAACATCAGCTAGCTTCTTACCATCCATCATTTTTGAAGTAGAATCAAGTAATACACGGACATCATAGCAAGAACCAAATACTTCTGGTACACCACGGTCAACATTAAGTAAAGTGTATACAGCTTCCATTGCAGTTCTTACAGAATACTCTGTTGTAAATACTGTATCACGAGCAGTATCAGCAAATTGTCCTAAAAATGCAAAGTTTACGCAACCTTCTGGTACAACCTTAGGTCTGTCCCCTTCTGTTCTTGGCATAAAGAATGCAGTAACATAAGGCATCATACAAGGGATGCAACGTGCAGAGTTAACAGCCATGTCATGAATTTCTGCTTCAGGAACTCCTAAATGATATAACCATTCTTCTGTAATTTCAGTACCTGTACATTCCTTCATTGGCTTTTTAATATAATCTCCAGGAACATCTGTAAATAAACCATAAACCCAAACTACAAGTTGATCCTTTGGTTGTTCTTTAAAATGAGGTTGTCTATTTAATGTATAACTCATTAACCATTTAGAATCTTTTACTGTTATGATTCCTCCTGTAACAACCTTTCCACTGAATGGATCTCTCTTACAAATCTTTTCGATGTATGGAGGTATTCTGTTATCCAAAGTTGTAACTGTTGCTGATTCCCAGTTTGTAGCCTTTGTATCTCCACAGAACTTTTCTGGATGTCCAAATGAAGGATCTTGAGCCGCAATGTTCTTCCAAAGTTGCCAGCAACCACCCACAGAATTATTGAATATAGCTGGGTGATCATTATCACCAACTGTAGAATTTTCAGTACAGCTACCATTTGTAACAAATACTAAATCATCTTCAATTAAATCTATATTTTCTTCTTTTCCCTCATGAATACATTGAATTTGCTTTGCAACCTTCTTGTCTTTAGTAATATCAAAAACAACGTTAGTTACAACTGTATTATAATGAAATTTAACACCATGAGCCTCTAAGTATTTTACCATAGGAAGAATTAATGATTCATATTGGTTATATTTTGTGAACTTCAATGCTGTAAAGTCAGGTAGTCCTCCAATATGATGTATAAATCTTTGAATGTATAACTTCATTTCTAATGCACTATGCCAATCTTCAAAGGCAAACATTGTACGCCAGTAAAGCCAGAAGTTTGATTTATAGAAATCTTCTGAGAATACATCTGAAATCTTTTTATCATATAAATCCTCATCCTTAGTAAAGAATAGGTGAATGATTTCTAAAGATGCTTTATCGCTTAATGTAAACTTCTTGTCAGTGTGAGCATCTTCACCACGATTTACTGTTGCTCTCATTAAAGAATAGTTTGGATCTTTTTTGTTAAGCCAATAATATTCATCTAACACTGAAGCATCTTCTACCTCAAGTGATGGAATTGATCTAAATAAATCCCAAAGGCACTCGAAATGATTCTCCATTTCACGTCCACCACGGATAATAAATCCTCTTTGACTATCATTTATACCATCACAGGCTCCCCCTGGAAGGCCTAACTCTTCAAGAATATGAATTCTTTCACCTTTCATTTGACCATCACGTACTAAAAAGCACGCTGCTGCAAGAGATCCAAGACCTGCTCCTACTAAATATGCTGATTTCTTGTCCACATTTTCAGGCTTTAAAGGGCGTGCAAATGCTTCATAATTACCATTACTATAATACATAATTCCACCTCCAAATTTACTTTGTAACCTCATTATATATCCCTTATTCTCACCTAAAAATAGACAATAAAAGTGGAGTGTCTGATTTTTCAACACTCCACCATATCTGTATAAAATTTATACAAATCCACTAATATGTATAAATTTTAATCTGTTCTAAATTTTTCAATAGCACTATTAATCTGTCCATGAATAAGTGTATCCAACTTGCTGATGATATCTTCAGGATTTACTTTCATGCCTGTTCGTATCCAATCAACCATCAAACCAACAAACGCATACTTATAAAAATCTGCAATAAATTTTTTATCCTCTTCACGAACTGGTATGCCAGCTGCCTGCTCTTCAACTACATCTATTAATAGATTATAACTCTCATTATATAAATATCTCTCCAAATGTTCTCTGCTAACTGAATGATATGTATTATTTACAAAAGCTTTGTTATTAAGAACATATTCAAATAGCTGAAGAAATCCTTGCTGCCAAGTATCATAGGTCTTTTTATCTCCCAAAGCCTTAGTTGCCTCACTAAGATAAACCCATTCAACAAGATCATAAATATCATTAAAGTGATAATAAAATGTCTGTCTATTCACTTCACAATCTTCTACAATATCAACAACTGTAATCTTATCAAGCGGTCTATCCATGGATAATTTTTTTAGTGATGTTGCTAATGCTTTTTTTGTTGTTTGTGACATAATTACCTCTCCTCATAACTTCTATACATCTTTTATTTAAAATTAATACAATTATTTGTCTATAATAAGATTAATTTGTATTAATTCCACCCACATCTTATATTATAAATAATTTAAATATTTTTGTCCAAGCTAGATTTCCTACTTAAATATAAGCTTAAAGTAACCTTGCAATAATAACCTAGAATTAGACCCGCTGAAATAAACAAAAATTTTTATATGTGACGAATATTTTGGTTCCTATGAAAATAGTTTCTACTGATATAAAATTCTGTTGACCTAGTGTAACAGTAAATAGCTCAATATATGGATTGAACATCACTAAACAACAATTACCAAACAAAATCTCCACAAACTCTATGGTTGCAGAGATTTGATTTTATGATTAAATTAATAAAATATATAGACTTCTATCAAAAATGATTAGATTTGCTTGCCCATTTGTAAACTGAGCACAGTTAATGTGGAAGTTGTAATCCCCTCACCTGTATTAGGATGACTTTGAGAGTATACCCAGTCTATAGTTGATATAATAAGCAATATGATGGCAATTATCACTCTTACCTTATAATTAATCCTCTTCAATAAATCATCCAAATGAGGTGCAATATAATAAATAATAAGCATACAGCCTACTGAAAACAAAAGTAATCCCTCTAAGCAAATACGTCCATTTAAATTCATGAACTCGTTTGTATAATCCCACCACTTCATTTTCTTCGTCTCCCAAAGATACCAAGCTGTACTATATTCTATAATTCCCGATAAAACGAAAGAACAAAAAAATACAAACCATGGCTTCTTTACAAACCTGTGCAAACATATTAAAGCAATTATTCCCCCAAATCCATAAATGGGCAGCCATGGACCAAACATAGTTCCTCTTTTAACAAATTTCCCATCCATAAATAAGAAAAATGATACCTCCCATATCCAACCTCCAAATGCAAAAACATAAAACATTAATACATACGAAAGTACAGTATACTTTCTGACTGCCCCCATATAAGTCATTCTTTTAAAGTAAACAGGAATAGTAAAATACTCATCTACATAATCAGCACCTATACCTGTTGCAACCTCAGAATCGCTCTCTGGTTCTAAATATTTATCATTCAATACACTGCTATCCTCTATTCCTGCTGTCAATGCTTCTTTTCTAAGTTCAAAATAAAGTTCAACATTAGTACTTGATTTATAAGGATTGCCTATAAAAATATCTAATAAGCCCCCAGATAAATATCCTCCAACCCTCCATCCTAAAAAACTAAGATCAAGTAAAAATGCATTCCACTTTTGTCCCTTCATCATTCTTGAAGATAAATTAATTGCTGTTTTATAATCCACATCAGGATTTTCTGCTACGATATAGGGAACTAGCCGATAACTATACATCTTAATAAATCCACCAACTATAGTAAACCACCATAAAAATTGATATATTGACCTCATCAACATAGTTACAACTTGTTTTCTTATTTTCTTAACACGGAAAGGCATGAAAATTCTTACAAGGTCAGTACTGTAATATGCATGGTTTTCCATATAGAATCTACATCCACCAACTACTATTAAATTTTTCACAAAAATTATTGCAAGAATAGATAGGATAACACCAAGTAAAATTATCACTCCTGCACTTAAAGAATCATCAAAAGCAAACTGATTAAAAGTATTTAAAATGCCAAATAGTACTGAATCTGATGCGTTGATATTATTTATAAAAGAACCTAAAACACCCTCATATCTTTTTTGCATCTTAGGTTCTTCCCCTGTTATACCATGAATAAAATTATTAATAATTTCGGTATTGGATTTTCCTTTAAACTGCAATCCAACAAAACCCTGCTTATAACTCCAATTATCCTTATTAATTGTTTTGGCAACTTCTATGGTAGAAGATACAATATTAAACTTAGTAAACGTAAAATCAGCTATACAAAATAATAAAATAGCTGCAATAATCACGCAACGCCAATAATTATACCTCATGCTCACTCGTGCATGTGATTTAAGTTCTTTTCTATCCCACATATATTTCAAACTCCCTCTTCATAAGGCATTTAGATACAATACAGAACAAGATTTACTCTTTCAACTATAAAAATATACTAAAACATATCTATTATGAATTTCATAATCAATATGTACAATTTACACTAACTAAATGTCCTAAATCCCAAAGCATGTTCTTATATATATGCGTGAGTAAAATATTAAATGCTTTCCATAACGTAATTCTATTTTTAATTATAAAACCTCCACAAACACTAGGTTTGTGAAGGTCTTTACTTATTCATATCTCTTTAGGAATGATTCCTTAAAAATATTTAGCATGAAGCAATTAATGAATTACTCTTTTTGCACCAACATATCCGGTTGAATACATTGGAACTTCTTGAACCTTCAAATTTGGACGAGGAGCCTCTATTATATATCCATTACCTGAATATATAGCTACATGTCCTGGACCATTTTTATTACCTTCTCCCCAATTATAGAAAACTAAATCTCCAGGTTGAAGATTGGATCGATCTACAGATATTGCATTACTATCGAAATATTGGTCTTGACTTGTTCTAAGTACTGAAATGCCTAATTTATTATAAACATATTGTACAAGTCCAGAACAATCAAAACCACTTGGGTTTGTTCCTCCACTTACATATGGAACTCCTATATATTTTCTAGCTTCATCTACTATGGCTTGTCCTTTAGATTTAGTTGGTGTTTGTTCTTGTTCACTAAACAATGCAATTTGACTAACTCCAGAAGCTTGTGAAGACCATCCTGCCCCAAAAGACCCTTCTTTAACATATGCAGTTGTATATTCTAAAACTCCAACACGATTACCACTTAAAACAATTTGTTTTACACCGCTACCTAATTGATGCCAGTCTGCACTAAGATCTCCCTCTTTAGCATAAGCAGTTCCACTTTCTATAACTCCAACACGATTACCACTTAATGAAATTTGTTGAACTCCGCTAGCTAATTGATGCCATTCAGCTCCAAAAGAACCTTCTTTAACATATGCAACACCATTTTCTACTACTCCAACACGATTTCCTTCTAATACAAGTTGTTGAACTCCACTAGCCAATTGATGCCAGTCTGCACTAAGATCTCCTTCTTTAGCATATGCCGTTCCACCTTCTATAACTCCAACACGATTACCACTTAGAGAAATTTGTTGAACTCCACTAGCTAATTGATGCCAGTCTCCAGCAAGTGAACCTTCTTTAACATATGCAGTGCCATTTTCTATAACTCCAATACGGTTGCCTTCTAGTACTAGCTGTTGAACTCCACTAGCTAATTGATGCCATTCTGCACCAATGTCTCCTTCTTTAACATAAGCAACTCCATTTTCTACTACTCCAATACGGTTGCCACTTAGAGATATCTGTTGAACTCCACTAGCTACTTGATGCCATTGTGCACCAAGATCTCCTTCTTTAACATATGCAACTCCATTCTCTATTACTGCAACTCTGTTAATATTATTAACATCAGCTTTAGCTGAAACCTGCGGAACAGCAGCAATAATACCAGCAACAATTGTGCTTAAAATAAGTGTCTTGATTTTTTTCATTATTGACCATCTCCAGTTCCTATTTTATGTTTTCAATAGTAATTTCTACATTTCACTCCAAATTCCTTCTACATTCTTTAAAAAAATATATTATTTGTATAAATATAGGTTTTTACCTATATATTAGAACTAATTTAATTAGTATATTTGTGATAGAAAATACTCATAGAAATGAAATTTTAAATACTATTTTCATAAATTTTTATATAAAAAGAAATCCTACAAACACTGGGTTTGTGGGATTTGTATTAAAGAACCAAACATCTATATTCTAATATTGTCTTACCTCATAAGATTCTATCTTATCATGTACTATAGACTCTTTAACTGACTTATATGGATTTATGTTTTTATCAAATGTATATGTTGGAGAATTAGTGCTCTTATCCTTATCTCTGGCATTATACCATTTTATAAAATCATTAACCTTGTCCATTGTCACATCATATTCTTTAGTATTTCCATTGTCTAAGGATATGCTTAAAATAGCATGTCCTGTATCTGTTTCTTTCTTTTTAACATTAACTACACATGTAGTTTTAATATCTGTTCCTTTTATCTTTGCTGTTACAGTTGCTGTTCCGTCATTTACTGCTGTTACATTACCTTCTTGATCGACAGTTGCTATTGCACCATTATCTACTGACCATTCAACAGGTAATCCTTCTGGAGTTGTTGTTGCTTTTAGTTTTTGTGAATCTCCTGGTAATAGCTCTATAGATGAATTATCTAACACTATTGATGCATTGTCTGGTACTAATTGGCCGTCTTTATCTATATCTATTGCGTCTACATCTACTGTACAATATGGTGTTCCATTAAGAGCACCACTTGATAATTTAACAGTATGCTCACCAAGAGATAAATTTGCCTTTTCATACAACAAGACTTGAGTCGTATATGATGATACTCTGCTATATTCTTCTACAATACTATTATCTATAGACACTTTTACATTAGCCCCTCTAGCTTCTTCAGAATTTTTATGAGCAATTATTCTAAACTTGGTCCCATAAAACTTGAATGAGACTTCACAATTATCTCCACCTACATAGCTTCTTGTATTATTATAATAACCATCTGCCGGTGATACATGTTGCATTATAGATCCTGTATACTTTATATTTGTATTAGTATCATCATACCTTCTCCATCCATCTTCTGGTTGTAGCAGCCTCTGCCCAATTGTAGTTGTACTAGCTGCTCTTACATTCTGAGTTCCTCCAAAACATGTAATTATTAATAACATTGCTACTACCGAAAAAATTTACACTCATAAAGATATAGAAGAGCTTAGAAAAGCTATAGAATTGATTTAAAATTTGTTAGTTGTGTGCTAGTTATGTGCTAGTTATAAATAAAAAATCCACTGTTTTCATAAGTTTTTATACAAAAAGAAATCCCACAAACACTGAGTTTGTGGGATTTGTATTGAAGAACAAACTATCTCTTTGAGAATTGTGGTGCTCTTCTTGCCTTCTTAAGACCGTATTTCTTTCTTTCCTTCATTCTTGGATCTCTAGTTAAGAATCCAGCCTTCTTTAATTCTGGCTTTAATGTTTCATCTGATTTAACAAGTGCTCTTGTTATACCATGTCTGATAGCTCCAGCTTGACCTGTAAGTCCACCACCATGAACATTTACTAATACATCATATTTTTCCTTAGTTCCTGTAAGAACTAATGGTTGGTTTAATATAACTCTTAAAGTTTCTAAACCAAAATATGTTTCTGAATCTCTCTTATTTATTACAACTTTACCTTCACCAGGTACTAGTCTTACTCTTGCAACAGATTTCTTTCTTCTTCCAGTTGCCATGTATTGAACCTTTGCCATTTCAATTCCTCCTCCCGCGTACGGTTTATTAGTACTTTAATTCAAGTACTTCTGGATTTTGAGCTGCGTGATTGTGTTCTGCACCTCTGTTAACTTTTAGCTTTGTAAGCATTTGTCTTCCTAAAACTCCCTTTGGAAGCATTCTTCTTACTGCTTCTTCAAAAGCGAATTCTGGCTTCTTATCAAGAACTTCTCTATATGGAGTTTCCTTTAATCCGCCTGGATATAAACTGTGCTTTCTCATGAACTTTTGATCTAATTTCTTTCCAGTTAAAAGTACCTTTTCAGCATTAATAACTATAACGAAATCTCCACAGTCAACATTTGGTGTAAATGTTGGTTTGTTCTTTCCTCTTAATATTGAAGCAACTTGACTAGCAACTCTTCCTAGTGGCTTACCAGCTGCATCTACAACATACCATTTTCTTTCAACTTCTTGTGGTTTTGCAATGTATGATTTCATCTGTTTCCCTCCCTAAATTTCTTAAAGATTCAAATCTTTATATTTTACTTTCGCTCTTTATGTCAAGATTCTAATATGTGAACCTTATACACATAATTCAACAACATTTATTATTATAATACACGCTTACGGGCGTGTCAACATATTTACAAACTTTTTTAATAAAAAACTTTTTCTAAGCAAAGACCTGATGCTGGCACGCATTTACCAGATTTAGTTCTATCTTTTAATTCAATTATTTGTTGAATTTGCTCGGGATTCAGTTTACCATTTCCAACTAATATAAGTGTGCCTACTATTATTCTTACCATATTATAGAGAAAACCATCAGCAGAAATAAATATTTTTATATGATTTCCCTCTTGCTCCTCTATTCGAAGTTCAGTAATAGTCCTTACTGAGGTTTTTACTGAACTCCCAGGGCTTTTAAATGCAGCAAAATCATGAGTACCTATAAAATACTTACAGGCTTCCCTCATTCTTTGTACGTTAAGCTCATACTTCACATGATACACTGTATTTCTCTCTATAGCTGAAGGCATATATCTATTTAATATAGTATAAGAATAAGTTTTTCCCTTTGAACAGTATCTCGCATGAAATTCCTCATCAACCTCTTCTGCTGTCAATACTACTATATCCTCTGGAAGCTTGCTGTTCAGTGCCCCTCTTATCTTATGTAGTGGAACCCTATCCCCTATATAGAAGTTTGCTACAAACTCTCTTGCATGTACTCCTGAGTCTGTTCTAGAACTGCCAATTACATCAACAGTTTCACCTGTAATGAGTTTAATTGCTTCTTCTATTTTCTGCTGTATAGTGACTTCTTTAACTTGTTTCTGCCACCCACAATAATTTGTTCCATCGTACTCTATTGTAATTTTTATATTTCTCAACTGCATCACCTATTATTTTATTACAAAGCAAATCTTACAAAAAGTCCAACTGCTAATAACATGAAGATTGATAAGTACGCTATGTAATCTATAGTATCATACTTTAATACCTTCATTCTTGTTCTACCTGCTCCACCTCTGTAGCATCTTGCTTCCATAGCCATAGCAAGTTCATCAGCACGTCTAAAAGAACTAATAAATAGTGGAACAAGTAACGGTATCAGATTCTTAGCCTTTTGAATTACATTACCTGATTCAAAATCAGCCCCTCTTGCTTGCTGAGCCTTCATAATTTTATCTGTTTCATCCATCAATGTTGGGATAAATCTAAGAGCTATTGTCATCATCATCGCCAATTCATGTGCAGGAACACCTATCTTTTTAAATGGATTTAATAAACTTTCTATACCATCTGTTAATTCTATTGGTGATGTTGTTAAGGTCAACAAGGATGTTCCAAGTATCAGTAAAATCAATCTTAGAGTCATAAATACAGCTGTATCTACACCAGATTTGTATATGCTGAAATATCCCCAGTCAACAAGTCTTTCATTAGGTGTTCCTTTGATCATAAATACATTAAGTGCTGCTGTTAATACAATTAATATAAACACAGGTTTTAATCCATTATATAAAAATCTAGGATGAACTTTTGAGTTAAATATAGCCAAAAATAAATAAATTAATACAGCTATGTATCCAACATACTTATTTATAATAAACAAAGAGACTATAAACAGTAGGGAACTTAATATCTTAGTTCTCGGATCTAGCCTATGGACAAATGAATTACCTGGTATATATTGTCCTAATGTAATCTCCTTTAACATACTATCTTCTCCTTTTTACTGAGGTTTTAAAGCCTTCATTATTGCTTCTTTTGCCTCTTCTACAGTAATTATATCTTCCTTAATATCAAAACCTCTTTTTCTAAGTTCTTCCCCTAGATAAGTAACCTGAGGAACTGCAAGACCTATATTCTCTAAAGTTTCAATTTCTTTAAATACTTGCTTTGGTGCTCCATCCAATGCAACCTTACCTTTATTCATAACAATTACTCTATCAGCAAGCTTTGCTACATCCTCCATGCTATGACTTACCAATATAGTTGTCATATTGTATTCTTTATGAAGTTTCTTAATTTGAAGTAAAATTTCATCCCTACCTTTAGGATCTAACCCTGCTGTAGGCTCATCTAGAATTAATATTTTAGGCTCCATTGCTACAACACCAGCTATAGCTACTCTTCTCTTTTGCCCACCACTTAACTCAAATGGTGATTTATCTTTATATAAGTCATACTCTAGTCCAACCATCTCCATGGCTCTCTTAGTTCTTATGCTGATTTCTTCATCATTTAACCCTAAGTTTCTAGGTCCATATTGTATATCTTTTTCTATTGTTTCTTCAAATAATTGATACTCTGGATATTGAAAAACTAACCCTACTTTTTTTCTAATATCAGTTAACTTCACACCTTTTTCAGTGATATCCTTGCCGTCTACAATTATAGAGCCTGAACTTGGTTTCAGTAATCCATTAAAATGCTGAATCAATGTGGATTTTCCAGACCCTGTATGACCAATAAGTGCTACAAATTGGCCATCTTCTATTTCTAAATTTATGTTATCTAAAGCTACCTTTTCAAAAGGAGACTTTGGCATATAAACATGAACTAAATTTTCTACTTTAATTGACATAGCGCATCCACCATCTCCTCTATACTTAATATATCTGTATTTATGTTTATACCTTCTTTATTTAACTCATAAGCAAGTTCTGTAACTTGAGGCACATCTAAACCTATTTCTTTCATCATTTTAACCTTTGGAAAAACTTCTCTAGGAGTACCCTCAAGCGCAATCTTACCTTGATCCATAACTACTACCCTATCTCCTTGAACAGCTTCATCCATATAATGAGTTATCAACACAATAGTAATTCCATTTTCTTTGTTAATTTGTTTAATAGTTTTTAGTACTTCTCTCCTACCTGAAGGATCTAACATAGCTGTAGGTTCATCTAAAACTATACATTTAGGACTCATTGCTAAAATACCTGCTATAGCAATTCTTTGTTTCTGTCCACCAGATAATAGATGTGGTGCATGTTTTCTATATTCATACATGCCAACCTTCTTTAGACTTTCATCAACTCTTTTTCTTATTTCTACTGGAGGTATACCTATATTTTCAGGGCCAAAAGCTACATCCTCTTCAACTATTGTTGCAACTAATTGATTATCTGGATTTTGAAATACCATTCCTACATTCTTACGTATTTCCCACATGTTCTCTTCTACTTCGGTGTCCATTCCTGAAACATACACTTTTCCACCAGAAGGTAACAGTAGCACATTCATATGTTTTGCTATGGTAGATTTTCCTGATCCATTATGACCTAAAACTACAAGAAATTCTCCTTTTTTAACGGATAAACTTACTCCATTAACCGCTAATTTTTCATTACCTTCGTTATCTACATATTTATGCATCAAATCAACACAGTTAATCATTTCATTATCCATTCAGTTATCCTCCAAAATAATATTATTATTTTTATTATATATTTTCTTATACAATAATCAATTCTTTTATTATATAAGAAAATATCCCCATATACTTATCAATTATAATACTCATATGTCTGCTTATCAAAATTAAGTATATTAAAATAGGGATTAAGCAACACTTAATCCCTCTTAAAAAACTTAAATTATACTAATTCTAATATAACTACTTCTGCTGCGTCGCCTCTTCTTTGGCCAACTTTAAGCATTCTAGTGTATCCACCGTTTCTTTCAGCATACTTTGGAGCTATGTTATCGAATAAGTTTTTAACAACTTCTTCTTCTGTAACAAAAGATAATACTTGTCTTCTAGCGTGAAGATCTCCTCTTTTTCCAAGAGTAATCATCTTTTCAGCAAGACATCTTGCTTCTTTAGCTCTAGTCTCTGTTGTTTCTATTTTACCATGCTTTAATAAACTTGTTACAAGATTTCTTAGCATAGCCTTTCTTTGGTCTGTTGGACGACCTAACTTACGAGTTCCTGCCATGACACTGCCTCCTTACTCATCGTTTAATCTTAAGCCTAAGCTTAATTCTTTTAACTTTCTCTCTACTTCTTCAAGAGATTTCTTTCCAAGATTTCTGACTTTCATCATATCATCCATGGATCTTTGTGCTAACTCTTGAACAGTGTTAATTCCGGCTCTCTTTAAGCAGTTATAAGATCTAACTGAAAGGTCTAACTCTTCAATTGTCATCTCGAGTGCCTTTTCCTTCTTATCTTCTTCCTTCTCAACCATTATTTCAACATCATTAGTGCTGTCAGTTAATGTTAAGAACAGCTTAAAGTGCTCTATTAATATTTTAGCTGATAGGCTTATAGCCTCTTCTATCTTTACAGTTCCATTAGTCCAAACTTCTATTGTTAACTTATCGTAGTCAGTAATCTGACCTACTCTAGTGTTTTCAACTGTGAAGTTTACTCTCTTTACTGGAGTATATATTGAGTCAACAGCTATTGCCATTATAGGAAGATCTTCTGTTTTATTCTTGTTTTGAGTAACATATCCTCTTCCTCTGTTAACAGTGATTTCCATATAAAGTCTTCCATCATCATCTAATGTAGCAATATGAACATCCTTATTAACAACCTCTACATCTCCATCAGTTTTTATATCTGCACCTGTAACAACTCCAGGTCCTTTTGCATCAATATAAATTGTTTTTGGTCCTTCTCCGTTCATCTTAAGAGCTAAAGTCTTAATATTAAGTATTAATTCAGTTACATCTTCCTTAACACCTTGAACAGTTGAAAATTCATGTACAACTCCATCTATTTTTATAGATGTTGCAGCAACTCCAGGTAAAGAAGATAATAATATTCTTCTTAATGCATTTCCAAGAGTTATTCCATATCCTCTTTCAAGAGGCTCAACAACAAATTTACCATATGTTCCATCTTCATTTGATTCAACACATTCTATTATTGGTTTTTCAATTTCTAACATCCAACGAACCCTCCTTGTATTAAAATGGCAACTTATCTTTGAGGGCAACTGATTCTATATTTGCAAAAAGGAATCGAATTCCTTTTGCAAACATCATCTATTACTTGCTGTATAACTCAACGATTAGAGTTTCATTTACTGGTACGTCTATGTCTTCTCTTGCTGGTAATGCTACTACTGTTCCTGAGAAACTTTCAGCATTAACTGTTAACCACTTTGGTAGTGGCTTTGGATTTTCAGCAAAAGTCTTGAATTTTTCAGTTGACTTGCTGTTATCACAAACTGTTATAACATCATTAACAGAAACTTTGTATGATGGAATATCTACTCTGTGTCCATTTACTAAGAAATGTCCGTGAGTAACTAATTGTCTAGCTTCGTTTCTTGAAGCACCATATCCTAATCTGTAAACAACGTTATCTAATCTTAATTCAAGAAGCATTAATAAGTTTTCACCTGTTATACCTCTTGTTCTTTCAGCTCTTTCATAATACTTTCTGAATTGGCCTTCAAGAATTCCATATATTCTCTTAGCTTTTTGCTTTTCTCTTAATTGTTGTCCGTAGTTAGAAATCTTCTTCTTGCTTGCTCCGTGTTGACCTGGCGCATAACTTCTTCTAGCGAACGCACATTTATCTGTATAACATCTATCCCCTTTAAGGAATAACTTCATACCTTCTCTTCTACATAATCTACATGTAGCTTCAGTATATCTTGCCATTAATTTTACACCTCCTGTATTGTATTACTAAACTCTTCTTCTCTTAGGTGGTCTACAACCGTTATGTGGAATTGGGGTAACATCTTTAATTAAAGTTACTTCTAATCCAGCAGCTTGTAGTGATCTTATAGCCGCTTCTCTACCAGCTCCTGGTCCCTTTACGTAAACTTCAACACTCTTTAAACCGTGTTCCATAGCACTTTTAGCTGCTGTTTCAGCCGCCATTTGTGCAGCAAATGGAGTACTCTTTCTTGATCCTCTGAAACCTAATGCTCCAGCACTTGACCATGATAATGCATTTCCATTAACATCAGTTAAAGTTACTATTGAATTGTTAAAAGTTGACTTTATATGTGCAGCACCATGCTCTATATTCTTTCTTTCTTTTCTTCTTCTAGTCTTCTTAACTTTTTGAGCCATTACCTTACCTCCTTACTACTTCTTCTTATTAGCCATAGTTTTCTTAGGGCCTTTTCTTGTTCTTGCATTTGTCTTAGTCTTTTGACCTCTAACTGGAAGTCCTTTTCTATGTCTTATTCCTCTGTAACATCCGATTTCTACTAATCTCTTAATGTTAAGAGCAACACCTCTTCTTAAGTCACCTTCAACTATTAAATGTTTGTTGATGTATTCTCTTATTGAGTTTACTTCTTCTTCTGATAAGTCCTTAACTCTTTCATCTGGATTTATACCAGTTTCAGCTAAGATCTTTTGAGAAGTAGGTAGTCCTATTCCATATATATAAGTTAGACCTATTTCAACTCTTTTTTCTCTTGGTAGGTCAACGCCTGATATTCTTGCCATTAAACTTTACACCTCCTGGTATTTGAAACTAATGAATTTATTAATAAAAATATTAGATTTTGTATGAAAATTCACACAATCAGCCGCCTCTAATATTTGAATTGGTTAATTTAATGCCTATATAATTTTATTTGACTTTTGACAAAAAGTCAATAAAAATCCTGTGACAATTATTAAATGTTTATTGCCTATTAGCCTTGTTTTTGTTTGTGCTTAGGATTTTCACAGATTACCATTACTCTTCCTTTTCTTCTTATAACTTTGCACTTTTCGCAAATAGGCTTAACTGATGGTCTTACTTTCATCGGTAACCCTCCTCATTAATGGTAAGCCTAATTCTTAGGCTCCTATTTTGCTCTCCAAGTAATTCTACCCCTTGTAAGATCGTATGGAGAAAGTTCAACTGTTACTTTATCTCCAGGTAGAATTCTTATAAAATTCATTCTTAACTTTCCTGAAATATGAGCTAAAATTGTATGCCCACTCTCAAGTTGTACTTGAAACATTGCATTAGGTAGTGATTCTAAAACCACGCCTTGCATTTCTATTACATCATTTTTTGACATAAGGTAATCAACCCTCCTTGACATTACCATTGAGCTTCAAAAACCTCTTAATTTTCAAATTTAAATTTTTATCTTTTGAAAGAATGGCTTCTTGAATATCTAGATCCATTACATTCGTAAACAATAAATGCTTAAATTTTTTCAATTTAGGTTTTTTTGTGGTTTTCGTGCTTCCGTTAGCTAATAACAAATTATTTTCTAATTCATCTATTATTACATAACAGTCACCCTTGTCGTGCCCTGCTTGTGAAAGCACCATTCTGCCAATAAGTTCTTTTTTAACCAAAGCATCCACCTCGATGATTACCTTAGTCATAAATCAACATTATATAATAATGTGAATTATAACTAAGCAAAAGGTTATGTTATTTTACTAATGTAAGTATTTCTGGGCCGTCAACTAAAATAGCTACTGTATTTTCATAGTGTGCTGATAATTTCTTATCAGCTGTAACTACAGTCCATTGATCAGCAAGAGTTCTTACTTTATGAGTTCCTAGGTTAACCATAGGTTCTATGGCCAATACCATTCCATGCTGTAACTTGCAACCTTTATTTGGTTTTCCAAAGTTAGGTACGTCTGGATCCTCATGAACTTCTTCGCCAATCCCATGACCTACATAGTCTCTGACAACTGATAATCCATGTGATTCAACATACTGTTGAATAGCATGAGATATATCTGTAAGTCTATTGCCCACTTTTGCATTTTCAATTCCCTGAAAGAAACTCTCTTGAGTAATTCTAATAAGCTTACTAGCATCTTCTGATACATTACCTACAGGAAAGGTTCTAGCTGCATCACTATGGTATCCATTAAGAAGAACACCACAATCTATACTAACTATATCCCCTTCTTTTAGTTTATAGTTACCAGGAAACCCATGCACGACGCTTTCATTAACAGATATGCAGGTTGCAGCTGGAAAACCATACAATCCCTTAAATGATGGGATTCCACCATGTTCTCTAATAAAAGTTTCTGCAACAGCATCTACTTCGGCTGTAGTTATTCCCGGTTTTATATACTTTTCAACCAATAATAAAGTTTCTGCTAAAAGTCTACCCGATTTTCTCATTAGATCAATTTGCAAATCATTTTTAATAATTATCATCTAATTTGCACTACCTAATATCGCACAGATGCTTTCAAAAACTTTATTAATAGCTTTTGTACCATCAACTGCTGAAAGCATATTTCTTTCCTTATAGAAGTCGATTAAAGGTTGAGTTTGTGCCTCATATACATTTAATCTTTCCATAACAGTTTCTTCAGTATCATCTTTTCTTTGGATTACATTATCTCCACATAAATCACATTTACCTGAATTTGTAGGAGGATTGAATTTTATATGATAACTTGCTCCACATCCTGGACAAACTCTTCTTCCAGTCATTCTTTCTAATATAAAGTCCCTAGGAACTTCAATTAGTAGTGCTGTATCTAACTTTTCTCCTCTTTCAGAAAGAAAAGTCTGAAGAGCTTCTGCTTGTTGAACTGTTCTTGGAAATCCATCTAATAGATATCCTTGTTTACAGTCTTCTTGAGACAGTCTATCCTTAACCATATTAATAGTTACTTCATCTGGAACCAATTGTCCATTATCTATATATTTTCTTGCCTCTAAACCAAGTGGAGTATTCTCAGAAATGTTCTTTCTGAAGATATCTCCAGTTGATATATGTGGTATAGAATATTTATTACTTATTGATTTTGCCTGTGTTCCCTTACCTGCTCCAGGAGGACCCAATAATACTATCTTCATATGGGCATCATCTCCCTATCTATATTACTTAAATACTACTTACTTTAGGAATCCGTCATAGTGTCTCATTATAAGTTGTGATTGTAGTTGTCTCATTACTTCCATTCCAACACTTACTAAAATCAATATTGAAGTTCCACTTAAACCTATTTGTGAAAAATTGGTGTGGTTTTGTAAGTAAACTGGAATTACGGCTACTAATGCTGCAAACAATCCACCAAATACTGATACTCTATTTAAAATCTTTTCAAGATATATTGTTGTTGCTTCTCCTGGTCTTACACCTGGTATAAAACCTGCAGATTTATGCATGTTTTCAGACATTTCTTCTGGTTTAAATGTAATTTGTGTGTAGAACCAAGTAAAGAATATTGTAAGCAATGCATATATTACAAGGTACCACCATTTTTGTTGATTAAATGGACTATAATCTCCATTCATTATCCATATAGCCCAATCCTTTGTTGGAGCAAATTGTGCTATTACTCTTGGGAACTCCATTACTGACATAGCAAAAATAATTGCTATAACAGCTGTTCCTATGATACTAAATGGTATATGAGTTGATTGACCTTTATATACTTTGTTACCTACAGCTTTACCAGCGTATTGAACTGGTACTCTTCTTTCTGCTAATGATAATAGAACTATTACGTATAATAAAGCTATTACACCAACAACAAGTAGTGCTGATTTTACAATATCTCCGCCTTCACCTTCAGTTGCTTGACTTAAAGATCTTGCCATGAATGGTAATCTAGAAATAATGTTAACCATGATTAGTAATGATACTCCATTACCAAGTCCTCTAACAGTAATTCTATCACCTAACCACATACTGAACATAGCACCTATAGTTAAAACACCTAAAATTACAACTATACCGAATTTTGACGTATCTACTAGGTTACCAGAATTGCTCATTGTTACATAAGCCCCCCAAGCTAATACAAAACTTAAAGGAATTGAAAGGTATCTAGTAAGATTTTGTATCTTCTTTCTACCGTCATCTCCTTCTTTTTGAAGCTGTTCTAGCTTTGGAATAGCTACTGTTAACAATTGAACTATAATCGATGCATTAATATATGGTGATACCCCTACAGCAAAAATACTCATTTTGCTTAGTGATCCACCAGCTATTAAATCATAAAATTGAAGTAGACCTCCGGATTTTGCAGTAAGACCAGTAGTCATTACTCCAGGAACACGAATATTACTTCCTATTCTGAAGATTGCTACTAAAAACACAGTCCATAATATTTTCTTTCTTAAATCCGGAACCTTCCAGGCATTACGTAGGGTTGATAGCATGATTAAATCACCTCAACTTTTCCTCCAGCTGCTTCTATTTTGTCTACTGCTGATTTGGAGAATTTGCAGCCCTTAACTGTTAAACTCTTTTCAATGTTTCCATTTCCTAATATCTTAACTCCGTCTAGTAATTTACTTACTACTCTTCTGTCAAGTAAAACTTCTGGAGTAACTTCTGTACCATTTTCAAAAATGTTAAGTCTGTCAACATTAATTGTTACATACTCTTTTGTAAATGGATTCTTGAATCCTCTCTTAGGAAGTCTTCTGAATAAAGGCATTTGGCCTCCTTCAAATCCTGGTCTTACGCCACCGCCAGATCTAGAGTTTTGACCCTTTTCACCTTTACCAGCGTTTCTTCCTAATCCTGAACCTGTTCCTCTACCAACTCTCTTTGGAGCTTTTTTACTGCCTGTTGCAGGTTTTAACTCATGAAGTTTCATTAAAATACACCTCCTCGTTCTTAAACTTCTTCAACTTTTAATAAATAATTTATTTTATTAACCATGCCTCTTATTTGAGGAGTTTCATCATGTTCTACTGTTTTACCTATCTTATTTAGTCCAAGGGCACTTGCAGTAGCAATATGATCTTTCTTTCTTCCAATTAAGCTCTTTACTAAAGTAACTTTAATCTTAGCCATTGCATATACCTCCTATCCTAAAATTTCTTCAACAGATTTTCCTCTTAATTTTGCTATATCTTCTGCTGTTCTTAAGCTTGCTAATCCGTTAATTGTTGCATTAACCATGTTTCTTGGGTTATTAGAACCTAATGACTTAGCTCTAACATCCTTAACTCCCGCTAATTCAAGTACTGCTCTTGCAGGACCTCCAGCGATAACTCCTGTACCTTCTGTAGCTGGCATTAATAATACATTACCAGTACCGAATTTACCATATATTTGATGAGGAATTGTTGTTCCAACTAATGAAACTTCTACAAGATTTTTCTTTGCATCTTCAATTCCTTTTCTGATTGCTTCTGGTATTTCTATAGACTTTCCAATTCCTACTCCAACGTGTCCGTTTTCGTCACCAACAACTACTAGAGCACTGAATCTGAAATTTCTACCACCTTTAACAACCTTAGTAACTCTGTTTATATAAACTACTTTTTCTTTAAGGTCTAGTGTGCTAGGATCGATTCTCATGTATTTCCCTCCTCTTTTTTAGAATTTTAAACCTGCTTCTCTTGCACCTTCTGCTAATTCTTGAACTCTTCCGTGATATATGTATCCACCTCTGTCGAATACTACATCTTCAATTCCTTTGGCAAGCGCTCTTTTAGCAACTAATTCTCCAACAGCTTTTGCTGCTTCTTTATTACTTCCGCTTTTTCCAGCGAAGTCTTTATCTAATGATGAAGCTGCAACTATTGTTACTCTATTTACATCATCTATAATTTGTGCATAGATATTCTTATCACTTCTGTAAACTGAAAGTCTTGGTCTTTCAACTGTTCCTAAAACTTTCTTTCTTACTCTAAGGTGACGTCTTTCTCTTGATATCTTTCTGTCTACCTTTTTGAACATTAAGGTTCACTCCTTTCTGTTATTCCTAACTATTACTTCTTACCAGTCTTACCTTCTTTACGTCTGATAACTTCATCTGAATACTTAATTCCCTTACCCTTATATGGTTCTGGAACTCTCCAAGATCTTATATCAGCTGCTACGGCTCCAACTTTTTCTTTATCTATTCCTTCAACTATAACTTTAGTTGTTCCATCTAATTTAAAAGATACACCTTCAATTGCTGCAACTTCAACTGGATGAGAATAACCTAAGTTCATCACAAGGTTCTTTCCTTGTAATTGTGCTCTATAACCAACACCGATTAGTTCTAGAGTTTTTGCATAACCAGTAGTTACTCCTGTAACCATGTTATTTATTAAGGCTCTTGTTAATCCATGAAGAGCTCTATGATTTTTATCTTCGCTTGGTCTAGTAACAACTATTTCATTGTTTTCAACTGCTATATTAATGTCTTTATGCATAGCTTTTACAAGCTCCCCTTTAGGTCCTTTTACTGTAACAACGTTATCTGGTGTTACACTAAAAGTTACGCCTGCAGGGATTGCTATTGGTAGTCTACCAACTCTTGACATGTTCGCACCTCCTGTAATTTGGCATAAGAAAATCTATCTTATTTTCTAATATCTTATTTTCAATCTCAATCTAAAAACTAACGATTAGGGATTACCATACGTAGCAAAGTACTTCTCCGCCTAATCCTGACTTTCTTGCTTCTCTATCAACTAATAATCCTTGAGAAGTTGATATTACAGCTATTCCTAAACCATTAAGAACTTTAGGAACTTCATCTTTTTTGCAATAAACTCTTAATCCTGGCTTAGATATTCTCTTTAATCCAGTGATAACTCTTTCATTGCTTGCTCCGTACTTAAGAGTTAATCTTAGCATTGGTACAACGCCATCATTGTATTCCTCTACTTCTTTTATATAACCTTCTTGAACTAATATATTTACAATAGCCTTCTTAACGTTTGAAGAAGGTACTTCAACAACCTCATGTTTAACAGCATTTGCATTTCTTATACGAGTTAGCAAATCTGCGATTGGATCTGTTATAGCCATTCTATTGTGCCTCCTTTCATATATCGAATAATCTTACCAACTTGCTTTCTTACAACCAGGAATCTCACCTTTGTAAGCAAGTTCTCTAAAACAGATACGGCATATTCCGAATTTCTTTATAACTGCATGTGGTCTTCCACAAATTCTACATCTTGTGTAGGCTCTAGTCTTGTACTTAGGCTCTTTATTCCACTTTTCGATAATTGCCTTACGTGCCACGATATCCCCTCCTTATTTATGAGCAAATGGCATTCCAAGGAATCTTAATAATTCTCTTGCTTCTTCGTCAGTGTTAGCACTTGTAACGAAGATAATGTCCATACCTCTAACCTTGTCTATCTTATCATATTCTATTTCTGGGAATATTAATTGTTCCTTAATTCCTAGTGAGTAGTTACCTCTTCCATCAAATGATTTATCAGAAACTCCTCTAAAATCTCTAACTCTTGGTAAAGCTATTGATACTAGTTTATCGCAGAATTCATACATTTTAGCCTTTCTTAATGTTACTTTACATCCTAAAGGCATATTTTCTCTTATTTTGAAGTTAGCAACAGATTTCTTAGCTCTAGTTAATATTGGCTTTTGACCTGTTATTAAAGTTAAATCAGCAACAGCTGATTCTAGAACCTTAGAATTATCTTTAGCTTCTCCTACTCCCATGTTTATAACTATCTTTTCAAGCTTTGGAACTTCCATAATGTTCTTATATCCGAACTTATCCATCATAGCTTGTTTTACTTCATTTTCATACTTTTCTTGAAGTCTTGGAATCATTTAAAGTACCTCCTTTCAGAATCTATTAGAATGTTTCTCCGCATTTTTTGCATACTCTAACTTTTGATCCGTCTTCTAATATTTTATTAGCTATTCTTGTAGCGCTTTTGCATTTTGTGCAATATAGCATAACTTTTGAACTGTATATAGCAGCTTCTGACTTAACAATTCCACCTTGCATATTTTCTCTGCTTGGTTTCTTGTGTCTGCTTACTTCATTAACTCCTTTAACAAGAACTTTTCCTGTCTTAGGATATACTTTTAAAACTTCGCCAGTCTTACCTTTGTCTTTACCAGAGATTACGACTACTGTGTCATTCTTTCTTACGTGTACCTTCTTCAACTTAGCCACCTCCTATTTTTTTATTATAGAACTTCAGGTGCTAATGATAATATTTTGTTAAATTCCTTATCTCTTAGCTCCCTAGCAACTGGTCCGAAGATACGAGTTCCTCTTGGTTGCTTATCATCTTTTATAATTACAGCAGCATTTTCATCAAATTTGATGTATGAACCATCTGCTCTTCTTAATCCTCTTTTAGATCTTACTATAACTGCCTTTACAACGTCACCTTTTTTAACAACTCCACCTGGTGTTGCACTTTTAACGCTAGCAACGATCACATCTCCAATATTACCAAACTTTCTTTTTGAACCACCTAATACTCTGATGCACATTATTTCTTTTGCTCCAGAATTATCTCCAACTTTTAGTAAGGTTTGTTGTTGTATCATTGTGAATTACCCTCCTTTCAGTTTTAAAGCTACTATTTAGCCTTTTCAACTATCTCAACTAATCTCCATCTCTTATCTTTAGATAATGGTCTTGTTTCCATTATTGTTACTCTATCACCAATATGAGCTTCATTATTTTCATCATGAGCTTTAAACTTTGTTGTTCTGTTAACAGTTTTACCATATAGTGGATGTCTAACCTTAGTTTCAACAGCTACTACTATTGTTTTATCCATTTTATCTGAAACAACTTTGCCTATTCTCTTCTTTCTTAATCCTCTTTCCATCGGCTTACCTCCTTCCAGACTACTGTTCAAAAGCCTTAAGTTCTTCTTCTCTTATTATAGTCTTAATTTGTGCAATTGACTTCTTAACTTCTCTAATTCTCATAGGATTTTCTAATTGTCCAGTAGCCAATTGGAATCTTAGGTTGAATAACTCAGCCTTTAAGTCACTTAGCTTAATCTTTAAATCTTGAGGATTGCTTGTTTTTAATTCTTTTAATTCATTAGCTTTCATTATTCTTCACCACCCATTTCCTCAAAATCTTTCTTTGTAACGAACTTAGTTCTTACAGGTAGTTTATGTGAAGCAAGTCTCATAGCTTCTCTAGCTGTTTCTTCTTGAACTCCTGATAATTCAAATAGAACTCTACCTGGTTTAACTACAGCCACCCAATATTCTACTGATCCTTTACCTGAACCCATTCTTGTTTCAGCTGGCTTTTCAGTTACTGGTTTGTCTGGGAATATCTTTATCCAAAGCTTACCGCCTCTTTTGATATATCTGTTTATAGCAATTCTCGCAGATTCTATTTGATTACTTGTAATCCATCCACAAGTTGTTGCTTGAATTCCATAGTCTCCGTATGCAAGGAAGTTACCTCTAGTAGCCTTTCCTTTCATTCTACCACGTTGTACCTTACGATGCTTTACTCTTTTTGGCATTAACATGATATAATTCCTCCTTTCTTATGCGCTAATTATGCGTTAATTTGTTCTTTCTCAACTTTTTTTGTTGGAAGAACTTCTCCTCTATATAGCCAAACCTTAACTCCGATCTTTCCGTAAGTTGTGTTAGCTTCAGCAAATCCATAATCTATGTCTGCTCTTAATGTTTGTAGTGGAATAGTTCCTTCATGATAGAATTCATCTCTAGCCATTTCAGCTCCACCTAATCTACCTGAACAAGCAGTTTTAACACCCTTTGCTCCAGCTTTCATAGCTCTTTGGATTGTTTGCTTCATAGCTCTTCTGAATGAAATTCTCTTTTCTAATTGTGCTGCTATGTTTTCTGCCATTAATTGTGCATCAACTTCAGCATTCTTAACTTCTACTATGTTGATTAATAAATTCTTAGAATCAACAACGTTCTTTAACTTGTTCTTTAAAGCTTCGATTCCTGCTCCACCTTTTCCAATAATTACGCCAGGTTTTGCAGTGTGTATGTTTAATTTAACCTTTTTAGCTGATCTTTCGATTTCTATCTTAGAGATACCAGCTGAATAAAGATCCTTCTTTACAAATTCTCTTATCTTGTGGTCTTCTATAAGATTATCAGCAAAGTTTCTTTTATCAGCATACCACTTTGCATTCCAATCTTTAATAATTCCAACTCTTAATCCATGTGGATTTACTTTTTGACCCAATCTATTTCCCTCCTTCTGCTAAGCTCTTTCTTTTACAACTATTGTAATATGACTTGTTCTCTTATGAATTGGAAATGCCTTTCCGTGATCCATTGGTCTGAATCTCTTAAGTGTTGGTCCTGGACCAGCATAAGCTTCAGCAACGATTAGGTTATCTGCATCTAATTCATTGTTGTTTTCTGCATTAGCCACTGCTGATTTTAATACTTTGTATATTATATCTGCAGCATCTCTTCTAGTATATTGTAAAATGGCAAAAGCTTCTTTTACAGCCTTTCCTCTTATTAAATCAAGAACAACTCCCACTTTTAAAGGAGACATTCTAACATATTTAGCTATTGCTCTAGCTTCCATTCTTTTATCCTCCTTTCCAGGCTTACTTTTTCTTTGATGTCTTTTCAGTGTCTATGTGTCCTTTGAATGTTCTAGTTAACACAAATTCACCTAATTTATGACCAACCATATCTTCACTTACATACACTGGAACGTGCTTTCTTCCGTCATGAACAGCTATAGTATGGCCGATCATTTCTGGGAATATAGTTGATGTTCTTGACCAAGTTTTGATTACTTTCTTTTCACCATTTTGGTTCATTTCTTCAATTTTCTTCATAAGTCCCGCATGGACAAATGGTCCTTTTTTAATTGATCTACTCACTTAGAATATCCTCCCTTCATTTAACTCTACAGTAACTAAGTACCGAAGAGAACTACATATTCTCTTCAGATTACTTACCGTTTCTTCTCTTAATGATGAATCTATCTGAGTACTTCTTATTCTTTCTAGTCTTATATCCAAGAGCTGGTTTACCCCATGGAGTTACTGGAGATGGTCTACCGATTGGTGACTTACCTTCACCACCACCGTGTGGATGGTCATTAGGGTTCATTACAGATCCTCTTACAGTTGGTCTCCAACCCATATGTCTCTTTCTACCTGCTTTACCTATCTTAACTATATCATTTGTTAAGTTTGATACTGTTCCGATAGTTGCTCTACATTCTATTCTAACATATCTCATTTCACCTGAAGGTAATCTTAAAGTAGCATAGTTTCCTTCTTTAGCCATTAATTGTGCTGATAAACCAGCAGCTCTAACTAATTGGCCACCTTTTCCTACTTGTAGTTCTATATTATGAACTAATGTACCAACTGGTATATTCTTTAATGGTAACGCATTACCTGCTTTGATATCTGCTTCTTCACCTGATACTATAACATCTCCAACTTTTAACCCTACTGGAGCAATTATGTATCTCTTTTCTCCATCTTTATAAACAACTAAAGCAATGTAAGCTGTTCTGTTTGGATCGTATTCGATACTAGCAACTGTTGCTGGTATACCATCCTTATTTCTCTTGAAATCCACTAATCTGTACTTTCTTTTTACACCGCCACCACGATGTCTTACAGTTATTTTACCCTGTGCATTTCTACCTGCCTTACTGTTTAAAGAAACTAGAAGTGACTTCTCTGGTTCGTTTGTAGTTATTTCTTCAAACGTACTAACTGTCATGTTTCTTCTTGAAGGGGTAGTAGGGTTAAACTTTTTAACTGCCATTTAAATTCCCTCCTTACTTTCGCTTATCTGGTTCCTATGAACCAATACCTGCTTTTATATATTATTGCATTCCTTCAAAGAATTCAATAGAATTGCTATCTTCAGTTAATGTAATGATAGCTTTCTTTAAGTCAGCTCTCTTACCTATGTGAACGCCAACTCTCTTTGTTTTTCCCATAGTTCTTATTGTCTTAACATCTTCAACTTTAACATTGAAAACTTCTTCTACAGCTCTCTTTATTTGAGATTTGTTTGCTGACACATGAACTATGAAGGTGTATTTCTTTTCTGCCATTGCTGCCATTGACTTTTCAGTTATAACAGGCTTTCTTATTATATCATGGCTTGTTAAATTCATTATGCGTACACCTCCTCAATCTTTCTTACAGCTGCTTCTGTAATTAAAACTTTCTCAAATTTTAATAAATCATAAACATTGATGTTGTTAACTGGTATAACAGCTACACCTTGAATGTTTCTTGCTGATTTATATACATTTTCGTTTGTTTCAGCTGTAACTATTAGTGTTTTCTTAGCTTCAAATGCTTTTAACATGTCAACTACTTGCTTAGTCTTTGGTGCTTCAAAGTCTAGGCTTTCTAATACTACTAATTCATTGTCATTAACTTTGCTTGTTAAAGCTGATGTTAATGCTACTCTTCTCATAGTCTTAGGAACTGATACTCTATAATCTCTTGGCTTTGGTGCAAATACAATACCACCGTGTATCCATTGTGGTGATCTTATAGAACCTTGTCTTGCTCTACCTGTTCCCTTTTGTCTCCATGGCTTAATTCCGCCTCCGCGAACTTCAGCTCTTGTCTTTGCTGATTGTGTTCCTTGTCTCTTGTTAGCTAATAAAGCTACAACTACTTGGTGAATTGCATCTTGATTAACTTCAACTGCGAACACACTGTCGTTTAATTCAACATCTTTAACTTTTTGTGCTTGTTTATTAAATAATCCTACTTTAGGCATCTCTATTCCTCCTTTCTACCAGAACTAAGCTCTAACAGTATTTCTGATAACAACTATACCCTTGTTTGGTCCTGGGATTCCACCCTTTATCAAGATTAGGTTCTTATCAGCCATAACCTTAACAACTTCTAAATTAAGAACTGTTGTGTTTTCAGCTCCCATGTGACCTGGCATTCTCTTGTTTTTGAATGTTCTTGATGGATCTGATGAAGCTCCCATTGAACCAACTGCTCTATGGAACTTAGAACCATGTGACATAGGTCCTCTTTGAGCATTCCATCTCTTAATTGTTCCTTGGAATCCCTTTCCTTTAGAAACTCCTGATACATCAATCTTGTCTCCTGCTGTGAATACATCAGCCTTTATTTCTTGACCTACTTCGTATTCTGCTGCATTGTCTAATCTAAATTCTTTTAAGTGTCTTCTTAAAGAAACTCCTGCTTTTGCAAAATGTCCTTTTCTTGGTTTGTTAACAAGTTTTTCTCTTACGTCTCCAAAACCAACTTGTATTGCAGAGTATCCATCTTTTTCAGTTGTTTTCTTTTGAACAACAACACATGGACCTGCTTCTACTACTGTTACTGGAACAACTTTACCATTTTCATTGAATATTTGAGTCATTCCTATCTTTTTTCCTAATATAGCCTTATTCATGCTATACACCTCCTAAACTTATTAGCGGACTGCTTTTGACAATCATAATAGTCCAAAATCTACTTAATTGTATAATTTTGAAATTATAGTTTTATTTCGATATCTACACCAGCTGGTAGATTTAATCTCATTAATGCATCAACAGTTTTTGATGATGGATTAAGTATGTCGATTAATCTCTTATGTGTTCTGATTTCGAATTGTTCTCTGGAATCTTTGTACTTGTGAACTGCTCTTAAAACTGTCACTACGTCTTTTTCAGTTGGTAGTGGAACTGGACCTGCAACCTTTGCTCCAGTTGACTTTGCAGTTTCAACTATTTTTTCAGCTGATTGATCTAATATTGTATGATCAAAAGCCTTTAGTCTGATTCTTATTTTTTGTTTTGACATATTGGTTTCCCTCCTTTTCATGTACGCTTTACTTCTAACGCACAACAGCAGACGTTCTGTAAACTGCTCCTGGTGTTTCCTATTTAAAAAAGTACAACACAAATCAGCAGAATAACTTCCCTGTCGTCAAATTCTAGATTTGACATGCTCATCAAGAATTCCCCGGAAGTCCGGCAACCTCTTGATTCATAGCTGTATGCTTCGCAACTACTTTATTATACTATTATTATATAGTATTTTCAAGCATTTTTTTGCATATTATTTAATAATTATTTAACAATATGAAATTTGCAATTTCACTCTTTTTCTATTATAAAAAATTTTTATTCCTCTTTCAACAACTTTTTTCATAAAATTTTTTCCCAAAAAAATCATATCGATTACAATACCATTTTCATCAATCTCTCTTAAAAGTTATTAATCTTTTTCAAAAAAAAAAACAAATAGGAGGGGACGTCTCCTCTCCTATTTTAAATAAAGCTTTATTTTTAGTTTTAAATTTATATATTGATTTATATTATTTTACAAATTAAGCGTTAATTGATGTAACAACTCCAGAACCTACTGTTCTTCCGCCTTCTCTGATTGCGAATCTTAATCCTTCATCCATTGCTATTTGTGTTATTAATTCAACATTCATGTCAATGTGATCTCCTGGCATTACCATTTCCATTCCTTCTGGTAATTTGATTGATCCTGTAACATCTGTTGTTCTGAAATAGAATTGTGGTCTGTATCCATCGAAGAATGGTGTATGTCTTCCGCCTTCTTCTTTCTTTAATACATATACTTGACCTACGAAGCTCTTATGTGGGTGTACTGAATTTGGCTTTGATAATACTTGACCTCTTTCGATGTCTGTTCTTTGAACTCCTCTTAAAAGTACTCCTACGTTATCTCCAGCTTGTGCTTCGTCTAGTAACTTTCTGAACATTTCTATTCCTGTTACTACAACTTTCTTCTTTTCTTCCATTAATCCAACGATTTCTACTTCGTCTCCTACATGTAGAACTCCACTTTCAACTCTTCCTGTTGCAACTGTTCCTCTTCCTGTTATAGTGAAGACATCTTCTACTGGTAATAAGAATGGCTTATCTGTTGCTCTTTCTGGTGTTGGGATGTAGCTATCTACTGCTGCCATTAATTCCATTATTGGTGCTATCTTAGCTTCATCTGTTGGGTTTTCTAATGCTTGTAATGCTGATCCCTTTATTACTGGAATATCATCGCCTGGGAAGTCATATTCACTTAATAATTCTCTTACTTCCATTTCAACTAATTCTAATAATTCTTCATCATCTACCATATCTGCTTTGTTTAAGAATACTACGATGTAGTTTACTCCAACTCTTGATGCTAGTAGTATATGTTCTCTTGTTTGTGGCATTGGACCATCTGCTGCTGATACAACTAGTATAGCTCCATCCATTTGTGCTGCTCCTGTTATCATGTTCTTTACGTAGTCAGCATGTCCTGGACAGTCAACGTGTGCATAATGTCTGTTTTCTGTTTCATATTCAACGTGTGCTGTATTGATTGTGATTCCTCTTTCTTTTTCTTCTGGAGCCTTATCTATATCAGCATAGTTAAATGCTTCTGCAAATCCCTTGTTTGCTAATACTGTTGTGATTGCAGCTGTTAATGTTGTCTTACCGTGGTCTACGTGTCCGATTGTTCCGATGTTAACGTGTGGTTTATTTCTTTCAAATTTTGACTTAGCCATTGTTAAATTCCTCCCTAATATGCGTATTTATTTTTTATTTAAATTATTTTTGTCTTCCTTTAGCAACTTGCTCTTGGATGCTCTTTGGAACTTCTTCATAGTGATCAAATTCCATTGAATAAGTACCTCTACCTTGAGTTCTTGATCTCAATGTAGTTGCATATCCAAACATTTCTGATAATGGAACGAAAGCTCTTATAACTTGAGCACCATTTCTTAATTCCATTCCTTCTATTCTACCTCTTCTTGAGTTAACGTCTCCCATTACATCTCCCATGTATTCTTCTGGAACTGTAACTTCAACTTTCATAGAAGGTTCAAGTAATACTGGATCAGCCTTAGCCATAGCATTCTTAAACGCCATAGATCCTGCTATCTTGAAGGCCATTTCTGATGAATCGACATCATGGTATGAACCATCAAATAATTTAACTTTGAAGTTTATAACTGGGTATCCAGCTATAATACCGCTTTGTGAAGCTTCTTGAATACCATTATCTACTGCTGGAATATATTCTCTTGGAATAGATCCTCCAACTATAGCATTTTCAAATACGTATTCTCCTTCAGTTGGTATAAGTTCAATCCAACAATCTCCGTATTGACCCTTACCACCTGATTGTTTGATATACTTTCCTTGAGCCTTAACGCCAGCTCTAATTGTTTCTTTATAAGCAACTTGAGGAGCACCAACATTACACTCAACTTTAAATTCTCTTTGAAGTCTATCAACTATGATATCAAGGTGTAACTCACCCATACCAGCGATTATTGTTTGACCAGTTTCAGTATCAGTCCAAGTTTTGAAAGTTGGATCTTCTTCAGCAAGTTTAGCTAAAGCTATACCCATCTTTTCTTGAGCTGCTTTTGTTTTTGGTTCTATAGCAACATTGATTACTGGTTCTGGGAATTCCATTGATTCAAGAACTATTGGTTGATTCTCATCACATAAAGTATCTCCAGTTGTTGTGTTCTTTAATCCTATAATTGCTCCGATTTCTCCAGCTTCTAATGCTTCTACTTCTTCTCTATGGTTAGCATGCATCTTAACAAGTCTACCAATTCTTTCTTTCTTACCCTTTGTTGAGTTAAGAACATAAGAACCACTATTTACTACACCTGAGTAAACTCTAGCAAATGCTAATTTTCCAACGAATGGATCTGTAGCTATCTTAAACGCTAGTGTTGCCATTGGTGCTTGATCTGAAGATTCTCTATGATCTTCTTCTCCATCTAAAGATGTACCTTTTATAGCTGGAACATCTAATGGTGATGGTAAGAAATCTACAACTCCATCAATCATTTGTTGAACACCTTTGTTTTTGTATGATGATCCACAAATTACAGGGATAAGTTGATTAGTAATTGTTCCTTTTCTTAATCCAGCCATTATTTCTTCTTCAGTGATTTCTTCACCGTCAAGATATTTTAGCATTAATTCTTCATCAACTTCAGCAACTGATTCTATCATTGCTGCTCTGAATTCTTCAGCTTGATCTTTTAACTCAGCTGGAACTTCACATTCTACAACATCTGTTCCTAAATCATCATTGAATATTATTGCAACATTTCTTATTAAGTCTACCATACCCTTAAAGTTTTCTTCTGCACCTACAGGGATTTGTATTGGAACTGCATTAGCCTTTAATCTATCTCTAACTGTATTAACACACTTAAAGAAGTCAGCACCTGTTGCATCCATTTTATTTACATATACCATTCTTGGTACTTGGTATTTATCCGCCTGTCTCCAAACAGTTTCTGTTTGAGGCTCAACACCACTCTTCGCATCAAGAACTGTAACAGCACCATCAAGTACTCTTAGAGATCTTTCAACTTCAACTGTAAAGTCTACGTGTCCTGGTGTATCGATTATGTTTAACTCATGACCTTTCCATACACATGTTGTTGCAGCAGAAGTAATTGTTATACCTCTCTCTTGTTCTTGAACCATCCAGTCCATTGTTGCTTGGCCTTCGTGAACTTCACCTATTTTGTGACTCTTACCTGTGTAAAACAATATACGTTCAGTAGTTGTTGTCTTACCAGCATCGATATGAGCCATGATTCCAAAGTTACGGAATTTTTCTAATGGGAATTTTCTAGACATAAATCCTGCCTCCTCTCAAAAATATAAATAAATTAAACAAAACTGTCTTGGCCTTCGCCAAAACAGTTTTGAAATTAGTATCTGTAATGAGCAAATGCTTTATTAGCTTCAGCCATTTTATGAGTATCTTCTCTCTTCTTAACTGCTGCTCCAGTATTGTTTGAAGCATCTATTAATTCATTAGCTAATCTTTCTCTCATATACTTTTCACTTCTCTTATCTGAAGCTAATAGTATCCATCTGATTCCTAATGTTTGTCTTCTCTCTGGTCTAACTTCTATCGGAACTTGGTAGTTAGAACCACCTATTCTTCTAGCTTTTACTTCTAGTAAAGGCATTACATTATTCATTGCTGTTTCAAACACTTCTAATGCATCCTTACCAGTTTTCTCTGCCATTATTTCAAAAGCTCCGTAGCAAATCTTTTGTGCTACTCCCTTTTTACCATCTTCCATTATGCTGTTAATTAATTTAGTAACAACCTTTGAATTGTACACTGGATCTGGTAATACATCTCTTTTTGCAATATGTCCTTTTCTTGGCACTTTTCTTCCCTCCTTAACATTATAAGTTTAAGTCCAATCGGTACTCGACTTCTCGCCGCAAAGTGCTCGCTTCAACAATTCTATAGGTGAAATCTATGTAAATGCCGAAACATAGCACTAATTAAGCTATATAAGCTGTAACATTATTTTTGCTTTGGTTTCTTTGCACCGTATTTTGATCTAGATTGTAGTCTGTTAGCTACTCCAGCACAGTCAAGAGCTCCTCTAACGATGTGGTATCTTACACCGGGAACGTCTTTGATTCTTCCACCTCTTATAAGAACAACACTATGTTCTTGTAAGTTGTGACCTACACCTGGAATATAACCTGTAACTTCAATTCCGTTAGTTAATCTAACTCTGGCAATCTTTCTTAACGCTGAGTTAGGTTTCTTTGGAGTTGTAGTTTTAACTACTGTACATACCCCTCTTTTTTGTGGGCACTCCTTAAGTGCAGGAGAATTTGACTTTGTTACTAATGTTTTTCTGCCCTTTCTAACTAATTGGCTTATAGTTGGCATACTTTCACCTCCTGAAAATTTAATAATATCTATAATTAATTTAAGATATTAGCTATTTATTTAGAATAATAGTTGCTGATGCACCAACATCTATGCCGCACATCTTTCCTAAAATTCTCATACTGTCAATGAATCTCACTTCAATATTATTTTGCTTAGCAAGTTCTAATAAGCTCTCTAACAATTTCATATCAGCATCTTGCGCTACATATAAAACTTTTCCTTCTCCATTATTCATTGCTTTTTTGCATTGTTTTATTCCAATTACTTTTACACCTTGAAGTCTGTCTATCATGAAGTTACCTCCTTATTAAAAGCAACACCGAGGCAAGCATAAAACTCACCTCAATGTTCATGTAGACATCTAAAATTCATCAGTCACGTGCTAAGCACACAACCTGTATTTTATCATTTTAATTTTTTAAAGTCAATATTTTAATTCTTATTCTTCAATTTGATTTTCTACTTCTTTTTCTGCCAAATTGTTATCTGTACTTAGTCTTAATGCTCTATATCTCATCATTCCTGTTCCAGCCGGAATCAATTTACCAATAATTACATTTTCCTTTAATCCAATTAGTGGATCAATTTTTCCTTTGATAGCTGCATCAGTAAGAACTCTAGTTGTTTCTTGGAATGAAGCTGCTGATAAGAAACTATCTGTTGCTAAAGCTGCTTTTGTAATACCAAGAAGAACTTTTTCCCCTTGAGCTTTTACTCCACCAAACTCTTCAACTTTTTCGTTTGCTGCATCAAAATCAAACATATCAATCATAGTTCCTGGAAGTAATTCAGTATCACCAGAATCTGTTACTTTAACCTTTCTAGTCATTTGTCTTACAACAACCTCTAAGTGCTTATCATTAATATCAACACCTTGAAGTCTATATACCTTTTGAACTTCTGATAAAAGATATTTTCTTACTCCATCTACACCTTTAATTGCCATTATATCATGTGGATTTACTGAACCTTCAGTAATTTCATCTCCAGCTTCAACTACATCCCCATCATTAACTTTAATTCTAGATCCGAATGGAATATCATAATCTCTTTCTTCGCCGTCTTCTCCAACTACTATAACTATTCTCTTCTTCTTAGTTTCTTCTCTTCTTACAGTTCCAGCTATTTCAGTAATTATAGCTAATCCCTTTGGCTTTCTAGCTTCAAAAAGTTCTTCAACTCTAGGAAGACCTTGTGTAATATCGGCTCCAGCAACTCCACCTGTATGGAATGTTCTCATTGTAAGCTGTGTTCCTGGTTCACCAATTGATTGTGCTGCCACTATACCAACAGCTTCACCGATATTAATCTTGCTTGCTGTTGCCATATCCATACCATAACACTTAGCACAAACACCAACTTTTGACTTACATGTAAATACTGATCTTATCTTAACCCTTTTAACGCCAGCCTTTACAACTTTCTCAGCTAACATTGGTTCAACATAAGAATCTTTTCCAACTAACACTTCTCCTGTTTCAGGATGAATCACATCTTCTGCAACATATCTACCTGTTATTCTTTCTTGTAGCCCTTCAATTGATTCGCTACCTTCTTTAATTTCTTCAACATAAATACCTTGTGATGTACCACAGTCATCTTCTCTTACAATAACATCTTGGCTAACATCAACAAGTCTTCTTGTTAAATATCCAGAATCGGCTGTCTTAAGAGCTGTATCGGCATTACCCTTTCTAGCTCCATGTGTTGAAATAAAGTATTCCAATACGTCTAGCCCTTCTATAAATGATGCTTTGATTGGTAACTCAAGAATTTTACCAGATGGACTTGCCATAAGTCCTCTCATACCAGCAAGCTGCTTAATTTGAGACTTAGATCCTCTGGCTCCTGAGTCAGCCATCATAAATATTGGATTAAATCTATTCATACTGTCCATAAGTGCATCTGCAACTTCTTCAGTTGTCTTAGTCCACTTATCTATAACTCTTTGATATCTTTCGTCTTCTGATATTAATCCTCTTCTATATAATTTTTCTATTTTATCAACTGTTTTATCTGCATCTTCTAGTAATTCATATTTTCTCTTAGGAACTGTGATATCTGATGCTGCAACAGTTACTGCTCCAATTGATGAATAATGATATCCCTTAGCCTTGATTTGATCTAGCATTGTAGATGTATTGATTGGTCCATGAACCATATAACACTTATCGATAATCTTACCTAAACTCTTCTTTGTTACAAGGAAATCAACTTCCATGTCAAATTTATGTTCAGGATCATTTCTATCTACAAATCCAAGATCTTGAGGAATTGATTCATTAAATAATATTTTACCTGGAGTAGTGTTAATTATTCCAGACTCAATTTTTCCATCAAATTCTCTTGTAACTTTAACTTTTATCTTAGCATGTATAGATATCTCATTTAATTGATATGCCATAATTGCTTCTTCTGAAGAAGAGAATACCATTCCTTCTCCCTTGACACCATCTTTATCAATTGTTAAGTAGTATGAACCAAGTACCATATCTTGTGTAGGAACACATACTGGTTTACCATCTGAAGGCTTCATTATGTTTCCTGCTGCAAGCATCAAGAATCTAGCTTCTGCTTGTGCTTCTACAGATAATGGAACGTGAATAGCCATTTGGTCACCATCAAAGTCCGCATTATATGCAGTACATGCTAATGGATGGAGTTTAATAGCTCTTCCTTCTACTAAAACTGGTTGGAATGCTTGAATTCCTAATCTATGAAGAGTAGGTGCTCTGTTTAACAATACTGGATGATCTGCTATAACATCTTCTAGTACATCCCAAACTTGAGGCATAACTCTTTCAACCATTCTCTTAGCTGATTTAATGTTGTGAGCAACACCATCTTCAACTAATTTTTTCATTACAAATGGCTTAAATAATTCTATTGCCATTTCTTTAGGAAGACCACATTGGTACATCTTAAGTTCTGGTCCAACAACGATAACTGATCTACCAGAGTAGTCAACTCTTTTTCCAAGAAGATTTTGTCTAAATCTACCTTGCTTACCTTTAAGCATATCTGATAAAGACTTTAACGGTCTGTTTCCTGGTCCAGTTACAGCCCTACCTCTTCTACCATTATCAATAAGTGCATCCACTGCTTCTTGAAGCATTCTCTTTTCATTTCTTACAATGATGTCTGGCGCACCTAAATCTATTAACTTTTTAAGTCTGTTATTTCTATTAATAACTCTTCTGTATAAGTCATTTAAATCTGAAGTAGCAAATCTTCCACCGTCTAATTGAACCATCGGTCTTAAATCTGGTGGTATTACAGGAATAACATCAATTATCATCCAATCTGGATGGTTACCTGATTTTCTAAAAGACTCAACAACTTCTAATCTTCTTATGACTCTTACCTTCTTTTGACCTGTACTAGTCTTTAACTCCTCTTTTAATTCAACAGAAGTTCTTTCCAAATCAATTTCAGCAAGTAATTCTTTTACTGCTTCAGCTCCCATAGCAGCAACGAAGCTTTCTTCACCATACTTATCACAAGCTTCTCTATATTCTTTTTCATTTAATAGTTGTTTTTTAAGTAATGGTGTTTCTTTAGGATCTATTACTATATAAGAAGCAAAATATAGTACTTTTTCTAAAGCTCTTGGTGACATATCAATTAATAATCCCATTCTTGATGGAATTCCTTTGAAGTACCAAATGTGAGATACAGGGGCAGCTAATTCTATATGCCCCATTCTCTCTCTTCTTACTTTTGACTTTGTTACTTCAACACCACATCTGTCACAAACTATTCCTTTGTATCTAACTCTTTTGTATTTTCCACAATGACATTCCCAGTCTTTTATAGGTCCAAATATTCTTTCACAGAACAACCCATCTTTCTCTGGCTTTAATGTTCTATAGTTTATAGTTTCTGGTTTTTTAACTTCACCTCTAGACCATGCTCTTATCTGTTCTGGAGATGCTAACCCTATTTGTAATGCATCAAAATTATTCAACTCAAACAAGGGTAATCCTCCCTTCATATTTAGTGTTCATCATTGAAATCATCAAGTTCTAATTCACTGTCAAAATCATCAAACTCTAAGTTGTCGTAATCTACGTCTTCAATTTCTTCAATTTCTTCTGATTCCTCGGCAACATAATTATCATCTATATCTGGGTTTGTTGGTACAATAGAATCTTCTGTTCCTTCTATATTAACCTCTAACTCAGCTGCTTCATCTTCTGTAATATCTCTTAATTTAACTTCTTCATTATTTTCATTTAATACCTTAACATCTAAACATAGTGCTTGAAGCTCTTTTATAAGAACCTTAAATGATTCTGGAACTCCTGGTTCTGGTATATTTTCACCCTTAACTATTGACTCATAAGTCTTAACTCTACCTACAACATCATCTGATTTAACTGTAAGTATTTCTTGTAACATGTGAGCAGCACCATATGCTTCTAAAGCCCAAACTTCCATTTCACCGAATCTTTGACCACCAAATTGAGCTTTACCTCCTAATGGTTGTTGTGTTACTAGTGAATATGGACCAGTAGATCTTGCATGTATCTTATCATCAACCAAATGGGCAAGTTTTAAGATATACATTACACCTACAGTAACTTCATTATCAAATGCTTCTCCTGTTCTTCCGTCATATAGTTTTGTCTTTCCATTAGAATTATATCCTGCTTTTTCAAGACATTCTTCTATATCATTTTCTGTCGCTCCATCAAATACTGGTGTTGCTATGTGCCAGCCTAATTTTAGACCTGCCCATCCTAGATGTACTTCTAGTACCTGACCTATATTCATACGAGAAGGAACTCCCAGTGGGTTTAAGCAGATTTGAAGTGGTCTTCCATCTGGTAAGAATGGCATATCTTCTTCTGGTAATACTCTTGAGATAACACCCTTGTTACCATGACGACCAGCCATCTTATCTCCTACTGATATTTTTCTCTTTTGAGCGATATAACATCTTACTAATTCATTTACTCCTGGAGGAAGTTCATCTCCATTTTCTCTAGTAAATACTTTAACATCGACTATTATACCAGCTTCTCCATGTGGTACTCTAAGTGAAGTATCTCTTACTTCTCTAGCTTTTTCTCCAAAGATTGCTCTTAACAATCTTTCTTCAGCTGTTAATTCAGTTTCTCCCTTAGGTGTAACTTTTCCAACTAAGATATCTCCTGATCTAACTTCAGCACCAACTCTAATTATTCCTCTATCATCTAAATCCTTTAGTGAATCCTCACCAACATTAGGTATATCTCTAGTTATTTCTTCTGGTCCTAATTTAGTATCCCTAGCTTCACATTCATATTCTTCTATGTGGATTGATGTAAATACATCTTCTCTTACTAATTCTTCAGAGATTAACATGGCATCTTCATAGTTATATCCTTCCCATGTGATGAATCCCATAGTAATATTCTTTCCTAAAGCTATTTCTCCTAAATCTGTAGAAGGTCCATCAGCAAGAACTTGATCTTTATATATAATTTCATTCTTTGAAACTATCGGTCTTTGATTTATACAAGTTCCTTGGTTTGATCTCTTGAATTTAAGTAGCTTATAAACATCTGTGCCACCATCAGAATCTCTTTTGATTCTAACTTCATTTGCGCCAACATATGTTACTACACCGGCATTTTTCGCCTTAGGTAGAACCCCTGAATCAACAGCTGCTCTATACTCAATTCCAGTACCAACTATTGGAGCTTGTGGCTTTAATAGTGGAACTGCTTGACGTTGCATGTTTGAACCCATAAGTGCTCTAGATGCATCATCATTTTCAAGGAATGGTATCATAGCTGTTGCAACAGATACTATTTGTCTTGGAGATACGTCCATCAAGTCAACATCTTCTTTTGGAACAAACAATATGTCTTCTTGAGATCTAACAGTAATTCTAGTATCTACAAAGTATCCATTTTCATCTAATGGTTCTTTTGCCTGTGCAACTAAACAATGATCTTCTTCATCAGCAGTAAAATATCTAATTTCATCAGTAACTCTTCCAGTTTCTTTATCAACAACTCTATATGGTGTTTCAATAAAACCATATTCATTAACTCTTGCATAAGTTGCTAAAGAGTTAATAAGTCCTATATTTGGACCTTCTGGAGTTTCTATTGGACACATTCTTCCATAATGTGAATGGTGAACGTCTCTTACTTCGAAACCAGCTCTTTCTCTTGAAAGACCTCCTGGTCCAAGTGCTGATAATCTTCTCTTATGAGTTAACTCAGAAAGAGGATTATTTTGATCCATGAATTGTGATAATTGTGAACTACCAAAGAATTCTTTTATAGCAGCTACAACTGGTCTAGTATTGATTAAGGCTTGTGGAGTTATTGCTTCTTGGTCTTGAATGGTCATTCTTTCTTTAACTACTCTTTCCATTCTTGATAAACCAATTCTAAATTGATTTTGTAGCAATTCGCCTACAGACTTTAATCTTCTGTTTCCTAAGTGATCTATATCATCAACTGTACCTACACCATAAGCCAATCCTAATTCGTGACTAATAGTTGCAAATATATCGTCTTTGATTATGTGCTTTGGTATAAGTCTATTTATATTTTTCTTTATTTCTTCTTTAATTATTTTTTCATCTGAATAATTATCTAGTATTTCTCTAAGTGTTGGATAATGTACTAATTCCTTAATATTTAAATCATCAATATTAAAGTCTACATGCTTATGGATATCCACAAAGTGATTTCCTATTACCCTAACTATTTTATCTTCTACAGTTATGTCGACAGAATTAATTCCTAAACTTTGGATTTGATCTGCCTTAGTTCTACTAATCTTTTCTCCACTAGAAACAATGATTTCTCCTGTTTCAGGGTTTACTATATCATTAGTAGCTATTTGATTAGCTATTCTTAAGTTAATTGCTAACTTCTTGTTAAACTTATATCTACCTACTTTAGATAAATCATATCTTTTTGCATCAAAGAATAATGAATCAATAAGTGAAACTGCACTGTCTACAGTAGGTGGTTCACCTGGTCTTAACCTTTTATAAATTTCTAATAAAGCTTCTTCCCTTGTTTTTGTATTATCTTTTTCTATACTTGCTTTTAATCTTTCTTCTTCTCCGAAATAATCAAGTAATTCTTGATCACTTCCAAGACCCATAGCTCTTGCAAGTATACTTATAGGAAGTTTTCTTGTTTTGTCTATCCTAACATAGATAATATCATTGGAGTCAGTTTCATATTCTAACCAAGCTCCTCTATTAGGATTTATTGTTGCTGCAAACAACTTTTTACCACTCTTATCAACGGTGTAGCTGTAATATACTCCTGGTGATCTTACCAATTGTGAAACTATTACTCTTTCTGCACCATTAATAATGAATGTTCCTTGATCTGTCATCAATGGGAAATCTCCCATATAGACTTCTTGCTCTTTTATTTCGCCTGTTTCTTTGTTTTGAAGTCTTACTGCAACTTTTAGAGGAGCTGCAAAATTTGCATCTCTTTCTTTACATTCTTCAACAGGATATTTAATGCTATCCATATCAAGCTTATAACCTATAAATTCAAGTACTAGATTACCAGCAAAATTTGATATAGGATTTACATCATCAAAAACCTCTTGAAGCCCTTCATCTAAAAACCATCTGTACGAATCTAATTGTACTTCAATAAGATTCGGCATTTGTACGACTTCTTTTACCTTTCCAAAACTCATTCTAGTTCGTTTACCGACTTGGACAGGATGTATCATAAGTTTTCACCCCTTGTATATAGTAAAATAACCAATAACTCAATTTTTGTTTTTGTTACTGGATTGTATACACTGCATTTAAACATTAACCATTACCCAAACTAATACTTTTCAGTAAAATATTTTGCTCTTCTGGATACATTTCAATGCAATTAAATATGTTACCACAATAGTTGTCAAGTGTCAATATTTATTCATAAAAATATATTATAAGTTATATATTACTCTTTTGCAACATATTACTTTAATAATCTTAATTTATTATTTTTTAATCAGATGTTCTAGTAATCTCTTGAACATAAACACTCAAGCATACCACTTCATCTATCAATTCATCATAATCTATGCCATATTCTTCAAAAGAAATATTAAAACTATTTTTAATTATATCTAAAACATCATTTACTATACTTCTTATAGTATAATTTTATATGTTTTTTTATTATTTGCTTATCTATTAGTAAAAATCATATACTTTAATAGATATTATGTATATATTTTTATTTAATGTTATATCTAATCATTTCCAATTCTTTTTTGCTATATCATCCTAATATAATAAGGAAATCAGGTTATATATAACTTTTTAACTTTGCATATTGGTCGACTATAAATCTAGAATCTATATCATTGGTATCAACTTGTTCCAACTCTTTTACAAACTTATTTAAATAGTATCATTACCAATTTGCTTAGTCAATATCTTTATTTACCAACAAATTATACATATAATCATGATAAAACAGTAATATATTTCTAGTTAAAAATAAAACTCCATTGGATTATAATTTATCAGATAAATTATTATATCCAACGGAGTCATTGTATCTAGAAATTAAAACTTCTATGAATCAAATTACTTTAATTCAACAGTTGCTCCAACTTCTGCAAGCTTAGCTTTTATAGCTTCTGCTTCTTCTTTAGCTACAGCTTCTTTTAATGTCTTAGGAGCTCCATCAACTATTTCCTTAGCTTCTTTTAATCCTAATCCAGTTACTTCTCTAACTACTTTTATAACCTTTATCTTTTCTGAACCAGCAGCAGCTAAAACTACGTCAAATTCAGTCTTTTCTTCAGCAGCAGCTGCACCAGCAACTCCACCAGCTACAGCTACAGGAGCAGCAGCACTTACACCAAATTCAGCTTCACAAGCCTCAACTAATTCATTTAATTCTAAAACTGTCATATTCTTTATAGCTTCTATTATTTGTTCTTTATTCATTATTCGCACCTCCGAAATTTTTCACTATTTTTTAATTATTCAGCACTTTCTGCTTCTTTTTTGTCTTTTATTGCATTAATTAAATATGCAAAGTTTGATACTGGAGCCTTGAAGCTTCCAAGAAGTTTTGCTATTAGTACATCCTTTGGTGGGATTGTAGCTAATTGCTTAATCTTAGCTTCATCATAGATATCTCCACCAACTATACCTGCTTTTAATTCAAGTTTCTTATGATCTTTTGCAAAATCATTAAGAATTCTTGCAGGTGCAGTAGCATCTTCATATCCAAATGCTATTGAAACTGGTCCTTCTAAGAATTCAACTATTCCATCATGTCCTAATTCCTTAGCAGCTAATGAAACTAACTTGTTCTTGTATACTTTATACTCAACGCCAGCTTCTCTTAAATTCTTTCTTAGTAATGTATCTTCTTCAACAGTTAGTCCTTGATAATCTGCAAGTACAACTGCCTCAGCCTTTTCTAACTTTTCTTTAATTTCAGCAACTTTAGCTTCTTTTAATTGTCTATTCTTATTTGCCACTGTTTAGTCCACCTCCTCACAGTTATTAACTGCTTTATAAATCAATAAAGGTCTCCCCATAGACATAGGAAGACCATTCAATTTCTTGTATGGAATCCTCGGCAGGTTGATTTACGTTATGACTAGCACCTGCTATCTACGGAGATCTTTATTCTGTTTTTTGCAACGGTTAAATTATATCAAAACTTTTATCACTAGTCAATACTATTCTAAAACTTTTGTTGGGTTAACCTTTGCTCCTGGTCCCATAGTTGCTGCTACAGATACAGATTTAATGTATTGTCCTTTAGCAGCTGCTGGCTTAGCCTTAACTATAGCTTCTATTAATGTATGGAAGTTTTCCTTTAACTTTTCAGCTCCAAATGAAGCCTTTCCTATTGGACAGTGGATTATAGCAGTCTTATCAAGTCTGTATTCAACTTTACCAGCTTTAATTTCTGATATAGCTTTAGCTACGTCAAATGTAACTGTACCAGACTTAGGATTTGGCATTAATCCCTTTGGTCCTAATACTCTACCTAATCTACCTACAACACCCATCATATCTGGAGTTGCAACTACAACATCATAATCAAACCAGTTTTCACCTTGGATCTTTCCAACTAGTTCATCTGCTCCAACAAAGTCAGCTCCTGCTGCTTCAGCTTCTTTAGCTTTATCTCCTCTAGCGAATACAAGTACTCTTGCACTCTTTCCTGTTCCATGAGGTAAAACTACAGCACCTCTTACTTGTTGATCTGCATGTCTTGAATCTACTCCAAGTCTAACGTGACATTCTATAGTCTCATCAAACTTAGCTTTAGCAGTTTTTACTGAAAGTTCTAGTGCTTCAGCTGGTGTATATAATGCATTTCTATCCACTAACTTAGCGCTTTCTACATATTTCTTACCCATTATTAATCCTCCTTTGTGGTATTAACGGTTTTTACCTCCCACCAATTTAGTTACGTGAAAGATTATTCTTGTACAGTTATTCCCATACTTCTTGCAGTTCCAGCTATCATGCTCATAGCTGTTTCAATTGTAGCTGCATTTAAGTCTGGCATTTTTGTTTCTGCTATCTTTCTAACTTGATCTTTTGTTAAAGATCCAACCTTAGTTCTATTTGGCACTCCTGATCCGCTTTCAAGTCCTAATTCTTTCTTTATTAGAACTGCTGCTGGAGGAGTCTTTAGTATAAAACTGAATGATCTGTCTTGATATACAGTTATAACTACTGGAATTATTAATCCAGCTTGATTTGCAGTTTTTGCATTGAATTCTTTACAGAATCCCATTATATTTACACCGTGTTGTCCTAGTGCTGGTCCAACTGGTGGTGCTGGTGTCGCCTTACCTGCTACAAGTTGAAGCTTAATCATTCCTGTTACTTTCTTAGCCATTAGTTATTCCTCCTATACTGTGGTAATTTCGGACTTACGCCCTCCCACTTAATAAAGACGTTAGTCTGATTATTAATCTAATTTTTCTATTTGATTAAAGTCTAGTTCAGCAAGAGTTTCTCTACCAAACATATCTACTAAGCCCTTAATCTTGTGTTTTTCAGAATTTATTTCTTGTATAGTAGCTACAAAATCCTTAATAGGACCTGAAATAATTCTCACAGACTCTCCTACCTCCAAGTCGATTTCTACAGGCATTTCTAAAACTCCCATAGACTCCACCTCTTCATCGGTAAGTGGTACAGGTTTAGAAGCTGGACCAACAAATCCAGTAACTCCTCTTGTATTTCTTACGACATACCATGATTCGTCTGTCATAAACATTTTTATCAATACATATCCTGGGAACTTTTTCTTTGTTAAAACTTTTTGCTTTCCATCCTTCTCTTCAACAACATCTTCTACAGGAACCTGTATATCAACTATTAAAGATCCAAGATTTCTATTTTCTATAGTCTTTTCTATATTCGCTTTAACCTTGTTTTCATAGCCTGAATATGTATGAACTACGTACCATCTAGCTCTTTCACTCATATTACATTCGGATGATTAATCATCCAAACCTCCTCTTTTATTTCTTTAGCTTATAAATTAAATCAAAGAGGTTGCTAAAACCATAATCCATTACACCTACTAATATCATAGATATTATGGTGAAAACTAATACTGCTAAAAAAGCCTTTTTAGTATCTTCTTTTGAAGGCCAAGTTATTCTTTTAACTTCTGCCTTAACCTCTCTAAAAAAATTTGTTTTCTTAACTCCCTTACTAGGAGCTGCTTTTTTAACGTTTCCCTCTACAGCCATAACCTTCACATCCTTAAGCTTTTAATCAAACACTCAAGTCATTCCTAATTGAAACTATTTTGTTTCTTTATGAAGAGTATGAGTTTTACAGAACTTGCAATACTTCTTCATTTCTAATCTATCTGGGTCATTCTTCTTATTCTTCATTGAATTGTAGTTTCTTTGCTTGCATTCTGTGCATGCTAAAGTTATTTTTACTCTCACTTTCTGCACCTCCAGTTCATTGGTATATAGGTATAATCTTCCATATTTTCGATTCTTACGCGTTACTTATTTACATTATCACACTTTTTTGATTATGTCAATAATACATCACTATGCAAAGGACTAGTTATTTAACCCAGCCCTTCCATTTAAATCTAAATACTGATGTCTGTTTATATTATTTTATAAATTAAGCGTTAATTGATGTAACAACTCCAGAACCTACTGTTCTTCCGCCTTCTCTGATTGCGAATCTTAATCCTTCATCCATTGCTATTTGTGTTATTAATTCAACATTCATGTCAATGTGATCTCCTGGCATTACCATTTCCATTCCTTCTGGTAATTTGATTGATCCTGTAACGTCTGTTGTTCTGAAGTAGAATTGTGGTCTGTATCCATCGAAGAATGGTGTATGTCTTCCGCCTTCTTCTTTCTTTAATACATATACTTGACCTACGAAGCTCTTATGTGGGTGTACTGAATTTGGCTTTGATAATACTTGACCTCTTTCGATGTCTGTTCTTTGAACTCCTCTTAAAAGTACTCCTACGTTATCTCCAGCTTGTGCTTCGTCTAGTAACTTTCTGAACATTTCTATTCCTGTTACTACAACTTTCTTCTTTTCTTCCATTAATCCAACGATTTCTACTTCGTCTCCTACATGTAGAACTCCACTTTCAACTCTTCCTGTTGCAACTGTTCCTCTTCCTGTTATAGTGAAGACATCTTCTACTGGTAATAAGAATGGCTTATCTGTTGCTCTTTCTGGTGTTGGGATGTAGCTATCTACTGCTGCCATTAATTCCATTATTGGTGCTATCTTAGCTTCATCTGTTGGGTTTTCTAATGCTTGTAATGCTGATCCCTTTATTACTGGAATATCATCGCCTGGGAAGTCATATTCACTTAATAATTCTCTTACTTCCATTTCAACTAATTCTAATAATTCTTCATCATCTACCATATCTGCTTTGTTTAAGAATACTACGATGTAGTTTACTCCAACTCTTGATGCTAGTAGTATATGTTCTCTTGTTTGTGGCATTGGACCATCTGCTGCTGATACAACTAGTATAGCTCCATCCATTTGTGCTGCTCCTGTTATCATGTTCTTTACGTAGTCAGCATGTCCTGGACAGTCAACGTGTGCATAATGTCTGTTTTCTGTTTCATATTCAACGTGTGCTGTATTGATTGTGATTCCTCTTTCTTTTTCTTCTGGAGCCTTATCTATATCAGCATAGTTAAATGCTTCTGCAAATCCCTTGTTTGCTAATACTGTTGTGATTGCAGCTGTTAATGTTGTCTTACCGTGGTCTACGTGTCCGATTGTTCCGATGTTAACGTGTGGTTTATTTCTTTCAAATTTTGACTTAGCCATTGTTAAATTCCTCCCTAAATATAAATAAATATCCTTTAGAATTTTTTCATCTTCTGGAGCTCACGATCGGGATTGAACCGACGACCTCCACCTTACCAAGGTGACGCTCTACCGACTGAGCTACGTGAGCAATTTATGGATAATTATATAATTAACTATACCAATTATATAGTTTACTAGCAAATTCTTTATTTGTCAATATTTTTTCTCCATCTACAAACATACTATATTTTATTTTTTTATTGTATATTTTATTTTTCATTAAGACATTTTTCTAGTTTTCTTTTTACCCTTTGGAGCGCATTATCTATAGATTTGGGTTCTCTATCTAATGTACATGCAATCTCTTGATACGAACGCCCATCAATGTACGAATTTAGAACCTTAAGTTCAAAATCAGACAGGACATTACCAATTTGATTTTGCATTCTCTTCATCTCTTCTTGACCTATTATTAATTCTTCAGGATTTGATATGTTTAAACTTGAAATAACATCAAGTAAAGTTCTATCTGACTCTTCCTCATAAATTGGTTTATTTAGAGAAACATAAGTATTAAGCGGTATATGTTTTTGCCTGGTTGCAGTTTTAATTGCAGTTATTATTTGTCTTGTTACACACAACTCCGCAAAAGCTCTAAAAGAAGATAATTTTTCCTCATTATAATCTCGTATTGCTTTATATAATCCAATCATACCTTCTTGATATATATCTTCCTTATCGGCGCCCACTAGAAAATATGATTTAGATTTTAATTTAACAAAGTTCTCATACCTACTTATAAGACATTCTTGTGCTCTATAATCTCCGGTTTTAGCCATAACAACTATATTCTCATCCGGCTCCCCTTCAAAATCTGTATTTCCTTTTTTCCCCATAAATCCCTGCATAAATTACACCCCTTTTGCGCCTTCATACTATTAAATTATAGAACACCTTATTTAATCAAGTCAAGCATTTAACTAGCTTCTCCTCATATTTTCAAGTTTTTTCAATACATCTTCACTTATACTATCTTCCAACAAATTTCTATCTTTTGCATAATTACTTTTGGTTTTTTTTCTAATTTTTTCTTCCGATTTTAACACATCATGATAAAATTCTAAAGAAGACATTCTCATTGCGCCTCTTTGAAAAATTGTTTGTTGTTCTAACCAATCAGAAGTTACAACCATAATTTCTGATTTTCTACCTAAATTATTCACCATCTTTTCAATAAATTGATCTGCAGTCTCACCATCTTTAGTAAAAACCACATTAATATACTTATCTGAATGAATCTTCTCTACATTTCCTGCTACCATATGAGCATCATAGACTAAATATACTTTGCAATTATTAAAACTAGCATAGTTAATCAATATATCTTCAAGCTTTTCTCTTGCACCGGAAAAGCTATACTCTTTAATTTTATTCAAATTAGGCCAACAATTAATAACATTATATCCATCAACAAATAAAATTTTCATTGCTATCACCATATAGACAATTAACTTATAGATTAATTTATCTAAATCTTCCTCTTAACACCTCATACATCATTATTCCACCTGCAACTGAAGCATTAAGTGAGTTTATCTTTCCTACCATTGGTATTTTGATAAGCTTATCACATCTATCCTTTGTAAGTTTAGCCATTCCTGTTCCTTCATTCCCTACTATCAAGCAACATGGTCCACTAAAATCAGTTTCATATGAATACTCTGTACCTTCTATATCTGCACCATAAACCCAAACGCCTTCCTTTTTAAGAGTATCTATAGTTTGGTTTATATTTGTGACCTTAGCTATCTTCATATGCTCTATAGCTCCAGCAGCAGTTTTGTATACAGTAGGAGTTATCCCCACATTTCTTCTTTTAGGTATTACTATTCCGTGAACGCCACATAATTCTGCTGTTCTAACTATTGATCCTAAATTATGAGGGTCCTCTATTTCATCTAAAATAACAATGAAAGGACTCTCCCCTCTGCTCTTGGCAAAATCTAAAATTTCTTCTACTGTCGAATATTTAAATGGCGTAACAATAGCAATTACTCCTTGATGTGCTCCTGTTTCACTTATTCCATCTAGTTTCCTTCTATCTACTTCTTTTATTACAATCCCTTTATCTTTAGCCATTTGTATAAGTTTTATTATAGAACCTTCTTTATCACCTTTAGCAATCATAATTTGCTCTATTGTTCTATCAGATTTTAAAGCTTCTATTACTGCATTTCTTCCTTCAATTATGTCTTCTCTTACTGCTTCATTAAAATTATCAGCTTTCTTAACAGTACTATTTTCGTCCCTTCTTCTATTATCCTTGAATACTTTTTTGTTGTTAAATTCTTCTTTGGACTTACAAACCTTACTTTCCTTCTGAAATCTTCCTTTTTTATTATCAACTTTCACAACACTTACCTCCAAATCTTAAGATTTTTCTTCTATTATTTGAACACACTTCTTAAAAATACTTTCAAGTCTTTCATTTTTGCCAGTTAGATATAAATATCCAATTAAAGCTTCAAACCCTGTTGCATTTCTATAATCTCTAACATCAGCATTTTTAGGAACTGTAGGTGATTTTGCATTTCTTCCTCTTTTATAAAAATACTCTTCCGCCTCTAATAATTCATTCTCCAAAACCAACATTATATCACTTTGAGCCTTTGCTTTAACAAATTTTATTGCTTTAACATGTATCTTATGTGCATTCAATTCTCTATTATTTAAAAGTATATAATTTCTAATATAAACTTCATAAGCAGCATCTCCAATCAATGCTAATTGAAGTGGATTTAATCGTCTTACTTCTTCATCACTTAATTGCTGTATCAAAAGATTTTCCAAATATAAGCACTCCTCTACTTTTAATAAGACATCTAAAAATAAATACAAGTTTCAAATATGCGACAGATATTTCTAGTTATACAAAGAAACAAGTTCCCAGATAGTAATTTATCTAAAGATTCTGTTGACATAGTATAACATAAAATGAACTAGCATATGGATTTATTTACTTCGTGAAAATGCCTAATATAACAATACCATAAAATTCGATATAAACTACACTACACACATAAATTTATTTCAACGAATATATAAAAATTTTATAAAACTTTGATAGATACTATTTTTTATATCTTATATCTTAATTAATAATAAAATCCTTGAGACAAGTCCTAATATGACATGTAAGTTAAATACAATTTCATATAACCAGACTATCTCAAGGACTTTATTCACATTATCATTACTTCATAAGCGTATATATTAAGCTCTTTTCCATCTTATGCCTTCTGGCGTATCTTCTAAAACAATATTTCTTGCTTTTAATTCATCTCTAATCTTGTCTGCTAAAGCCCAATTCTTCTCTTTTCTTGCTTTTTGTCTTTCTTCTATCAACTTTTCAATTTCCTGATCTAAATCTCCTTGAGTTGATTTTTGTAAAATTCCTAATGGTCCCCCTAACTCTCTTAATAAGGATAAAGCTCCATTAATAACAGCTTTTGAAGACTCACCAGTAATATTGCTATTTATATCTTTTACTAAATCAAATAATACTGTTATAGCATCAGCAGTATTAAAATCATCATCCATCTTTTCAATATACTTTTCTCTATACTTATTTAAATCTTCTAAGTACTTAACTTCCTCTTCATTTACATCTTCTCTAGTTGAATGACTCAAATTTGTTTCCAAACTGCACACTGCATTATATAATCTCTGCATAGATGCTTTAGCTGATTCTAATAATTCCTTTGAGAAATTCATTTGCACTCTATAATGTCCTGATAATAATAAGAATCTTATTACATCTGCATCATATTGCTCCAATAGATCTCTTACTGTAAAGAAGTTATTCAAAGACTTTGACATCTTCTTGTTATCTACATTCACAAAAGCTGCATGCATCCAATAGTTTGAAAATGTCTTTCCTGTAACTGCTTCACTTTGAGCAATTTCATTTTCATGGTGTGGAAATGCTAAATCTGTTCCACCTGCATGGATATCAATTGTATCTCCTAAAAGATTCTTTGCCATACATGAGCATTCTATATGCCAACCTGGTCTTCCCATTCCCCATGGACTTTCCCATGCTGGTTCACCTGGTTTTTGAGATTTCCATACAGCAAAATCCATTGGATCTTGCTTTCTTTCATCTACATTTATTCTTGCACCCATTTGAAGGTCATCTAGGTTTTGTCCTGATAATTTTCCATAACTCTCAAATTTCTTTGTAGAGAAATAAACATCTCCATCAACCTCGTAGGCATATCCTTTTTCTATAAGCTCTTTTACAAATTCAATAATCTTATCAATGTATTCAGTTGCTCTTGGATTTACAGTTGCTCTTTCTATATGCAATCCATCTGCATCTTTATAATATTCATCTATATACTTATCACCAAGATCTTTTACTGTAGTATTTTCTTCATTTGCTCTATTTATCATTTTATCATCTATATCAGTAAAATTTTGAACAAACTTAACATCATATCCTCTATACTCTAGATATCTTCTAATAGTATCAAAAGCAATAAAAGTTCTTGCATTACCTAAGTGGAAGTAATTATACACTGTTGGTCCACAGACGTACATTCTTACCTTTCCAGCTTCTATAGGCACGAATTCTTCTTTCTTTTTCGTAAGATCATTATAAATCTTCATACTCCTACACCTCCTCTATATTTTATTTCAATTTCATGCTATTTTCTTGAAATATACTTTTAACTCTATTGTATACATCAGCTATATTTATAGTTTCTGTATCTTCAGCATTTCTTAGCTTAAATTCTACTTGGCCTTCAGCTATCTTCTTTCCAACTGTAATTCTCATTGGAATACCCATTAAATCAGAATCTTTGAACTTAACTCCAGCTCTTTCTTTTCTGTCATCCATAATTACATCAACACCAAGTACCTTTAGTTGTGCATATATTTCCTCAGCAACCTTCATTTGCTCTTCATCTTTAGAATTAACTGGTATAACTGAAACTTCATATGGAGCAACAGCTAATGGCCATACTATACCATTTTCATCATGGTTTTGTTCTATTATTGAGGCAACAGTTCTAGTTACACCTATTCCATAGCAACCCATTATGAATGGCTTACTTTGACCATTTTCATCTATAAAATTAGCATTCATTGCTTCAGAATATTTTGTTCCTAACTTGAATATATGTCCAACCTCTGTGCCTCTAGCAATAGTTACCTCGCCTCCACATTTAGGACATTTTTCACCTTCTGTTATATTTCTAAAATCTCCTAATGTTCCTTTAAAATCTCTGCCATAGTTTACATTTTCATAGTGATATCCTGTCTTGTTAGCTCCTACTATAAAGTTATACATATTTGCTACTTCGTTATCAACAAGTAAGGTATCAACATTTATGCCTATTGGCCCAGCAAAACCTATAGCTGCTGATGTTGCTTTTTTAACTTCTGCTTCTGTTGCCATTTGTAGATTGTTAACTCCACCTAAAGCATTTGCAACCTTAGTTTCATTAACTTCTCTATCTCCTCTAACCATTACTGCTACTATCTTTCCATCTGCATTGAAAATTAATGTCTTAGCAAATTTCTTTTCAGTAGTATTAAAGAATTTCACAAGTTCTTCAATTGTTCTAGCATTTGGAGTTTCTACTTCACCTAAGTCTTTTTTAGTTTCTTCTTGAGATATTTCTGGAGTTGATACTGCCTTTTCTATATTAGCTGCATAATCACAACATGTGCAGAACACAACGTCATCTTCACCAACTTCTGATTTCACCATAAATTCAGCTGAGTTTGATCCTCCAATAGCTCCTGAATCAGCTTCTACTGGTTTTGCATCTAAGCCACATCTGTTAAATATTCTTACATACGCATCATGCATTTTGTTATAAGATATATCCAATCCTTCTTGGTCCTTATCAAAGCTGTAAGCATCCTTCATCACGAATTCTCTAGATCTCATAACTCCAAATCTAGGTCTTCTTTCATCTCTATACTTAGTTTGAATTTGATATAGGTTTATTGGAAGTTGCTTATATGATTTAATTTCATTTCTTGCTATATCTGTAAAAACTTCTTCATGAGTTGGTCCAAGACAAAAATCTCTATCATTTCTATCTTTAACTCTAAACATTTCTGCACCATAAGCATCCCATCTTCCAGATTCTTGCCATAACTCTCCTGGTATCATAGCAGAAGCCAAGAATTCTTGTGCTCCAGTATTATTCATTTCTTCTCTAACTATATCTTCTACTTTTTTTAGAACTTTTAATCCCAATGGCATATAATTATATATTCCTGATGCCATCTTTCTCATCATACCTGCTCTTAACATTAGTTGATGGCTTGATATTTCTGCTTCTGCTGGAACTTCTTTCATTGTCAAAACCAACATATTAGACATTTTCATTATTATTATCCTCCTAAAATCAAATATTTTATAACAAAAAAACTCACCCTAATTTTTATATTAGGGCGAGTTATATCCGCGGTACCACCTAAATTTGTACTCTAATTATAATAACGGTATAATACCGATAGGTTTTTCCTATAACTCCGAAGTAGGTTCGAAACGGGGTAAAAATCTTTCAGCCTAGGATCTTTTCTCTGTAATTGTTTGTTTCTACTAATCTTCATCATTGTTTGCTATTAAATTTTGTGTAAATTATATCATATGGTAATTTTACTGTCAATTATACTTGTGCTGCTAAATGTTCTGCAATTATAAGATCCTCAGGTGTTGTAACCTTAATGTTAGTATATTCACCTTCATAAATATAAACCTTATGTGCATATCTTTCAACAGCCATTGTATCGTCTGTAACTTGAACTTGATTTTCTTTAATATTATCATGACACTTTTTTATAATATCATACCTAAAACATTGAGGAGTTTGTATCGCTACAAGTGAACTTCTCTCTGGTGTTGATATTGAAAAGTTATCTTTATCTTTTACTTTTATTGTATCTTTAGGAGTTACCCCTGGGGCTGCAGCACCATATAATTTCGCAAATTCTATACCTTTATCAATAATTTCTGTGGTTACAAACGGTCTAGCTCCATCATGTATAAGTACAACATCACAGTCTTGAAGTCTGTTTAATGCATTATAAACTGAATCTTGACGTTCTTTGCCGCCTTCTACCAAATCATCAATTTTTAAATTATATTTTTGAATAACTTCCTTTACACAATAATCAATTTCATTCTTTGGCAAAACTAATATAATTGAATCAACATTCGGATTTTGTTCAAATGCCTTAATTGTATAGTATATGAGAGGTTTTCCATTAAGCGAAAGAAACTGCTTGCTCTTATCCATATTCATTCTAGTTCCTCTTCCACCTGCTAAAATAATAGCTGCTACCTTTTTCATATTAAATCCCCCATGCTAATATTAATTCTTCTGTTTTGCAAATATCATTCTACCTGCCGCAGTTTGAAGCACTGATGTTACAATAGCATTTATCTGTTCACCCATGAACTTTCTGCCACCCTCTACTACAATCATAGTTCCATCATCTAAATATGCAACCCCTTGTCCAGCTTCCTTTCCATCCTTTACCACTGTTAATTTCAATTCTTCCCCTGGTAAAACAACAGACTTTATAGCATTAGCCAATTCATTTATATTAAGAACAGGAACTCCCTGGAATTCAGCTACTTTATTCAAATTATAATCGTTTGTAACTACTTTCCCACCTAGTTTCTGAGCTAACTTTAAAAGCTTTATATCAACTTCTGCTATTTCAGGAAAATCACCTTCCCAATTTTCTACTTCTATAGTCAATTCTTTTTGTATTTTGTTTAAGATATCCAAACCTCTTCTTCCCCTGTTTCTTTTTAATGCATCAGAAGAATCAGATACATGTCTTAATTCATCCAATACAAAATTAGGAATCACTAATGGTCCTTCTATAAATCCAGTTTGGCATAAATCAAAAATTCTACCATCAATAATTACAGATGTATCTAGCACTTTGGCAGTAGTTTTTGTTTTTGATTTCTTTTCCTTACCTCCATCCTTTTTAAAATTCTTAAAGAATAGAAGCATATCATCCTTTTTCTTTATACTTAAATTTACTCCAACTATTACAGCTACTAAATTTATTACAATAAATACTACAGAGCTTAAAACTTGATTAATCTCTCCAAAAAGTCTGCTTATAGGTGCTAAAAATAACGTTGTTAATATAAGCGCAACAGTAGCTCCTAATATACCAAATAAAATTTCACTTACAGTTATTTTTTGAGTATTTTTTTCTACAATGTTGATTAGTTTTTCAATGCCCTTATACAATGTAGAAGATATCAAAAAAGATATAATGCCGAATAAAATTAATAAAAATACATATACAACTATTGTCTTCACCAGATCAGAAGCTATAGTTATATGTTTAAAATATTCACTTCCAACTACAGCAGCTGATAAAAATCCACCTATAACTAAGCCTAAAATCACTATTGTAGTCCTAAAAATATTTTTCACCAACTTTTTTCACCTCCATTTAAATTAATCTCCAATTTCTTGCTATTTTAATCTAATAATCTACACCTAATAAAATAATTATATCACAACTTAATTATACCCCCTATCAATTTTTTTATAATTCTTTTAATATATAACTACGATATGAATCCAAAAGTCCATTAAATGATTGACAAAATTGTAAGAAAATACTTATAATTAAATAGACAGTCATAGTTATTATGTAAGGGAGTGATACTGATGAAGGATATTATATTTGACGACTTTCAAAATTCAGTTGATGATTCATTATTTAGACACAGAAGTATACTTGATATAATGTCAAAGTACTCAGAGTCAACAGCTAGAGTAAATCGCGCAATTACAAAAGCTGTGACTAATTGTGGTTGTATAGGGATAAATGCTGAAAAACAACCAACTTATGATATTGACTTATCCATTGAAAATTTAACTGATACCTTAAATGATCATTTAGATGGACAATTGTGTGATAATTGTCGAGAAGTTGTTGAAAAGGAAATTGGAAATAGCTTATTCTATCTTACTTCTCTGTGTAATCTATTAGATGTAAATCTTTATGATGTTTTAATTAAGGAATATGATAAGATCAATACATTAGGTAAGTATACTTTTAGGTAAACGTATCCTTACTCTATTATTCCAGTAATTAATTAATCTATTCAGATTTTCTATAAACTTATTAAGGATATTTGCTTTATAATTAAACATAGTTTTATTTACATTACTTAAAACTATGTTTCCAATTATCTACGCAAATATCCTTATTTTTTATCAAAACTGTTTATTTAAATTAACCTGTTCCTTTATTCTTCTTACTCCATTTCTTATAGCCTTAGCTCTAGCTTCACCTATACCTTCTACGCTATCTAGTTCTTCTAGGTTTGCCTCCAATATACTCTTCAAATCTTTAAACTGTTTTACCAAATTATCTATAACACTTGCTGGAATTCTTGGAATCTTGTTAAGGATTCTATACCCCTTAGAGGAAATGAACGTATCTATCAATGACACAGAAGAATAACCTAGCTCTTTTGCTATGGATTCTAAAGATAGTAACTCTTCCGAGTTCAATTTTTGGATTCCTTCATATATTTCAACATAATCTAAATTAGGTTTACAATAATCTCTAATCATCAATATACCATCTTGTTCTATATTCTTCACTAGCTCATTTAGTTGCATTGAAATCAATCTACCCTCATTGCCTAATTCAACAATGTAAGTTTCAATTTCTTCCACTATTCTCATCACCATTTCAGTTCTTTGTATAGCTGTTACCGCATCAAATAAAGTTGACAAATCTTTAAACTCTAATAGATTAAGGTTGTTTATAACTCTATCTAGCACAGCAACATACTTTTCTAAAGTTTGTACTGCTTGATTTGCTCTAGATATAATTTCACTTGTATCTCTTAAAACATATTTTATGTCACCTTTATACACTGTAATTATATTTCTTCTTTGTGATATAGCTATAGTTACATTGCCTGTTTGCTTAGCAACTCTTTGAGCCGTCCTATGTCTAGTTCCTGTTTCAACTGTAGTAGTTGTTGGATTAGTTAATAATTGAGTATTAGCTAACAGTATCTTTTTCAAATCTGAACTCAGAACAATCGCACCATCCATTTTAGCCAATTCATATATGTACGCTGGCGAATATTCCGCATTTATTTTAAATCCACCATCTGCAAGTTTCATTACCTTTTCATTATCTCCAAGTACAATCAATCCACCAGTTTTTGCTCTTAATATATTCTCAAGTCCTTCTCTTAATTGAGTTCCTGGACTCATAATCTTTAAGATGTCTTTTATCTCTTTATCCTTATCTCTTCTCATATTTTCACCCGATTCATCTTATTATTTATATACATTATATATTACTTCATTCAATGTCTTTAGGGCAACAACTTCTATTCCTGAGAATTTTGTTCCTTTAGCAAAGGAATCTTTAGGCACATATACTTTCTTAAAGCCCATTCTCGCTAATTCTTTTACCCTGCTTTCTAAGGAAGGCACCTTTTTTAATTCTCCTGTTAATCCAACATCTGCAATAAAAGCTATATTAGAATCTATGCCTTTTTGTTTTACAGAAGAAACAATACTCATGATTACTGCTAAATTTATTGCCTGCTCTCTTATTCTCATTCCACCTGTAGTCTTAATTATTACATTTTTATCATAGAGATTTATACTGCCTCTTTGCTCAAGAATAGATATTAAGGTATTTAATTTGTCCTTACCTAAAGTTTCTCCTATTCTTGTTGGATAAGGAGTAAAGGTCTTTGAAACTAAACTTTCAATTTCTGTAATTATAGCTCTGGAACCTTCTTTTATTACAGTCAATGTACTTCCAGATACTATTTCTCCCCCTTCTCTTTTTGTCATAAAAAATTCTGAAGGGTTATCTATAGACACCATTCCTTTTTCACTCATCTGAAAGAATCCCATTTCCCCTGTACTTCCAAATCTATTCTTAGAACTTAATAAACCTCTTAGCTGCTCATCACTATCAGCTTCTATAATCAAAACAGTATCAACCAAATGCTCCAACGCTCTAAGACCTGCTAATTCATCAGACTTAGTCATCTGTCCTACAATTATTACAGCTCTTGGTCTTTTGCTGTCTTTAGCTATTCTTAAAAGTTCATTTGCACACTCCATAGTCTGAGTTGGAGATCCTGCTCTTGCTGGCAGTGAAGCTTCCATAGTAAAAGTCTGAATACTATCTATTATTAATAAATCAGGATCTATATCTTTTACTACATCAATAACATTGTCCATACTTGTTTCTTGTACTACCCATATATTATCGTGAATTTCATCGAGAATTCTATCCGCTCTATTTTTAATTTGACTGTCACTTTCCTCCCCAGATGCATACACTACTTTTTTCCCTTTTTGTGCTATGCTATCTGCTACTTGAAGTAACAAGGTTGATTTTCCCGCTCCTGGCCTTGCTGTAATTATGGTAATAGAATCTTTTACAATTCCACCTCCCATAACTCTGTCAAATTCATTAATTCCTGTAATAATTCTATCACTTTTACTTGATGTAACTTCTGATAATTTTTGAACAGGTTTCCTAGGAGTTGAACTTACTTTAAGGCTGCTACTTGAACTTCTATTGTCAACTATAGTTTCTTCAAAGGTATTCCAAGCTGCACAATCTGGACATTTTCCCATCCACTTTGGAGTTTCATATCCACATTTACTACAAACATATACGGTTTTAACTTTAGCCACCAAACTTCCTCCTATTAATCTATTTATATTCTTATTATTAAAAATTTATTATATTTCTCTTTTTTCCTCATACATAATATCTTATTATTATGAACACTATATGCGGGAAATAACCTTGTATTAAGCATATAGACTTACTTATCTTTTAATATATCTTATCTTAACTTTCCAATTCTTGTTGACATATTAACCTCTAATACATACTTATCTGACCTATAAACTGATTCTTCTACAAATAGAAACTTTCCATCTTCAGTAAAAAAGTTAGAATGTATCTTTAATAAAGGAATTTCTTTATCAATTTCAAATAATTGCTTATACTCTTCATTCATTATTACAGCACGTATATCTGAATCTGCATTGCCTACCTCATATCCAAAATCTTTTAACATACTAAAAAATGAACCCTGTAGTTTTTCCTCATCTATGTATCCGCAATAATCACAAGGAATATACACAATCTCATTAGCAACTATGTCTCCATCCACAATTCTGAGTCTATCTATCTTATATAACTGCTCAAACTTAAAAATCTCTTCAAATTCTTCTGGTGTATCTATTATCATAAACTCTCTTACACGTGTTTCTAAAATTCTTCCTGACTTACTTACTATTTCAGAGAAACTCATTATATTCTTTTGTTTTACTTTAGGCTCACAAACAAAGGTTCCTTTGCCTTTCTCTCTAACTAAAATTCCTTCTTGAACTAATTCTCCTAGTGCCTGCCTTATTGTCATCCTACTTACAGAGTATTGATCAGAAAGTTCTCGCTCACTATCTATGCACTCTCCAACCTTCCATACTCCTCTATTTATTTTATTTTTTATATCTTCTTTCAGCTGATAATAAACTGGTATAGGACTACTCTTATCTATCATAGGTGTACCCCCTAAATTAGTGTAATTATATTATATCATTTCCTTTGATTCTGTGTTGATTTAGTTTGATTATTTATTGAATTAATTTATAGTTTGTACTATATTTTAAAACTGTAACACTCTCTTATCTATATCTATGAACTTATTTATTTTTTAATATTCCTTATTATATTACGATGGTACTTGTATAGCTGAAACTTGAAAAAGAATTTTTTCAGAGTTTCTTCCAAGTTCAGAGTATGCTATGCTTGATGATACTGATTTCGAATTATACTCAGATGACTTTACTGCTGAATGCTTCTGTGAAATATAGATTCCTGTTGAAAAGAAAACTAATTTATAGATTGCAAAAAATAAACTACACACAAAATTTACTGTGTGTAGTTTTATATACTTATAATCAAAATCCCTCTCAGCCTTGATTTTTGCTATAAATATTTATATATTTTTATATAAATATATGTTTACATTTTTATAGATAACTATTTAAATAGTTACTAATTTATTTCTTCAGTACTTCACTTTCACTTAATCCTGTTATTTCTATAAGAATAAATTTATTTTTTCAATTTTAATACAGGTGTTACCTTCAAAAATAAACTTTACAACCCATGGCATTAAATTCTTTATAGAAGCAAAATCTTCATACCCAAAAGATTTATCATAATAATTTATTATAGTACTAAGTGCTGTACCATGACTGCCAACTATAATCTTTTTACCACTATGTGTTTTTAGTACCTTTTGTAAAGCAGCTATATTTCTGCTTTGAACTTCCTCTAGACATTCCCCATCACTAAGCTTATATTTAAAATCATTCCACTGGGACTTTGAAAATTCTTTAAAGTCTTCCACCCAACAACTATCAATTTTACGTTCTCTAAAATCCTCTATTTTTTCTATATCCATGTTATGCTTATCTGCAAAATGCTTAACAGTATCTATAGCTCTTTTATATGGACTGGACAAAACTATTTCTATGTTTTTATCAGAAAGATAATTTGTAACAAGTTCTCGATCAGTTAAGCCTTTTGAGGTTAATTCACGTTCCAAATCATCATGATTATTATAGTTTGATTCAGCATGTCTGATAAAATATATTTCTGTTTGCATAATAATGTCCTCCCATTATTACATAATAAAATAGTTTAGTTCTTTCTAAAAACATCTAAACTATGATGAGTTATTCCAACCAAATCTTCCCGTTCACATACAGAAAAATGATATTGTAAGTATGCTTCAAACATTTTTTCATCCATTCCACAAATTGTATCTCTCATATGATTTGTGAATAAATCAGTTGCAACAAAATGAAGACGCTCCACATCATATTCTGCCATTAATTTATCTATATCCTCTTTCCTATACATTTCAAATAGCAATGACGGATTTGATAAACACTTAAATGTCTTATTGTCAACAATACCATTTTGAATACCTTCAAGAATATTACCTTTCTGAAAGCCCCAATTTAAAATTGTTGCATCATTCATACAATATGAAACAAATACAATCCCACCTTTTTTTGTAACTCTAGTTGCTTCACTGATTGCCTGCTTTTTATCTTTTTCATTAAACAAATGGTATAAAGGGCCCAGCACTAATGTTATATCAAAGGTTTCATCCTCATAACATGATAAATCTATGGCGTTACCTTGCCTGATATCTATATTGAAACTTTCAGTAATTTTGCTCTTGAGAATATCAATATTATGTTGTATAAGTTCAACTGCATCAACTTGAAATCCTTTTTCTGCAATATCAAGTGAATATCTGCCCGTTCCTGCACCTACCTCTAGTACTCGTGCTCCTTTTTTTAAGAACTTTTCTATATACTTCATTGTCGTAAGATATTCTACCTGTCCATATTTTGATGTAAGTCGTCCCTCTTCATCATAATTACTATAATAATCAGTTAAGTATTTAAGTTCCTCCATATATTATCCACCTCCTTTTTCACTTTGCTAAAAATAATGTGACATGCTTCTTATTCTAATTGCTTGTTTACCTCTACTTGTTCATCAATCCATTTGTATACTTCATTCATTTCTGATACATAATCATCATTAATTTCAAAAAATTTAGTATTATTCTTCTTACAGAGTTCTTTTACTTGCGAATGAAGTTTAATAAAATTGTTTTTATTCATATAATCATCATAGCCCTTTTGCTCTATCTCACTTCTATGCTCAATAATACCAAAATCAAAATTCTTCTCAATATACTCCTTTGAAAATCCTATATATAGGGCAATTATATGTTTTAAATAGTTAGGTTCAAAATCACTAATAAATTCAGGAGGTAGATAACACCCTTCAATAATTATATGTTGTCCATTCTCAATATTAGTCATTATTATACCTTTTACTATTGGCCATAACTTGTACGTAAGCTCATCATCACCGTCAGTTGCTGAAAAATCACAATATTTACTTCCACGAATCAATCCCATTTTTATATGGTCTATAGACAAATATGGAATCTTGTATTTTTCTAGTAGTTTCTGAGCCATAACTGTTTTCCCTGTACAACTAACTCCACCAATTAAAATAACCATCCTATATCCCTCCATCTATAAAATACCTTTGTATTACAATCACTTATATTTGTGTAATGAGTATTTATATACTGATTTTTATTTCAATGAAGAAATAATCTTAGCTAATGCATATCCTAAAGGAAATAACATGAACATAATTCCTAAAATTATTGAACTTATATTAAATAAAGAACTTGACGAACTATCTTTTTCTTTCATCTGTTTTAAATATATTTTATTCATTGCTATGCCTGTGCAACCGATAACCACTAGACATGTCCCTATAAAGCAAATAACAGCAATAATAACACCAATCAAAGCAGTAAAAAGTGGTAAAAAAATCAAAAAGCCCATAAAATCACCCTCCTTATAATTTATTCAAAACCAATACTCCTGCAATCAAATAGCAGACAGTTATTAAAATTCCTGCCCACATCTGTATACCTGAAAGCAGCCAATAAGCAATTTTTATCTTTTTATCAGATGTAGCAAAATTTTTGCTCATCTTCATCCCCTTATAGCCTCGTATTATAGCAATGATACCTAAAAGTAGTGCCATTATAAGTGCTAAAATAATAAGCATGTTTCCTAATTTTATCATCTTATTTCCCCCATTCTATCAATAATTACTTCAATTGGATTTACACTATATTTAAAGGTAGATAAAATGCAATCACAGAATGTTACATTTTTCTAGTCATTTGAACCTCTTTTGCAAAATATTCTTTTCTCATTCCTAATATACAATAAAATAATTTCTATAGCTCATCATATCTTTGTTTACTATATTTCATTATCCATCCATCTTCCGTATACAATTCTCCTGCTAATCCATCACTTATATCTTTTATATTGCAAGCTAAATTACCAGTGCTTATTTCTACATTAATTTCATCATTATCTTCAATCATACAAAGCATATTGTGCAAGCTTAAATCTACAGTTTTAGATATTAAGTATTTTAATGCTTCTACTTGTTCTGCATTAAATCCTGATATATTCTCTAATATGCTCTTTGCTGTTATCCCTTTCATTCTTCCACTCAAAATCATATCCATAGAACGTATCGTTCTGTCTCTAACATCTGACATTAATATTTGTCCGTATTTTTCTAAACAATCTTTATCCATTTTATTTATCTCCTCATCTGATTATATAAACAGTTTTATATGATTTCTTTATCACAAATTAAAAACTACTTAAGTTTTGCTAATGAAATTTCTTGCTCTAAAACATCAGCAAATCTTTGAACACTGTTTCCAAGAGTCTCCAACCACTTCATTACTTCACTATCATTTTTATATCTATTAGGCTCCTTCCTGATTTTTACAATATCTTCCATTATATCAGTATCTGGAACTAAATTATTATCTAAAGCCCATCTCCCTGCTTTTGTTTTAGATATAATTTTACCTGTCCTAAGGGTGTAAATACACCTTGCAATATCCAAATACCAACCTGCTGAATATAAGCTTCTGTCTGTTGTAACTGCAAATTTTCTTATTGTTTCGTAATAGCTTGAAACGGCTTCTATAATTTTTTCTTTTGTTGGATAGGTAAATCTATCTCTTATTTCATTGCCATATAATAAATCTCCATTCTCAATTAGTTCTATCATTGAAAAAGGGTCAAAATAGTGTCTATCTGTTATCCTTTGGCCACTTGTCCCCCAATATATAACTGTATCAGGAATATAATTAATAAATGCCTCATGTGTTAAAAAGCCCCCCTCAAATGAGCGAAAATATAAATTATTTCTATATTCATTCAAAAGTTCTTGTCTTAAATTAAGTAATTGTTTTGCTTGTGCATCAGAAATTTTTGTTTCTGTTAGACACAATATATCAATATCACTCCATCCAAGCTTAAAATCTTCAAGTACAATTGACCCATAAAGATAGATTGAAGGATTATTATCCAATAAAATCTGTACTATACGATTTTTCATTATTTCAATTGACTGTTCCATTTTTAACCCTCATTTTTATTTTGATTAATCATAACACTATGATTCCAACTACAGTAAGTTGATTATCGTATTATGTCCCATTAAACCGTATTACTATCTTGTTCTTTCATATAAAAATAGAAAAAAACCGTCATCCCTTGGCTTAGTTTGTCCAACTTTAACAAATCCATGTTTTTCATAAAAATGATGATTTCTATAACTTAAATATGGAGTTTCTAATGTCCATGTTATAGCATTAGGAAATTTATCATCCAAAAATTTCATTATCATACTGCCGACACCTTTACTCTGATACTCTAATGCAACATAGATACATCCTAAATAGAAATTTCCATTTCCTTTATCAACACCTCCTATGCCTCCTATTATTTTGCCATCATCTAATAAAATGTAACTAAAATTATTACCATCTATATTTCTAATAAATGCTCTTTCTTTCTCTACTGAATCCTTTTCGTTAGGGCCATGACCATACATTTTTACTTCCTCTTTAAATGCATTTGCCTTTACAAGTATAATTTCCTCTGCATCACTTATTTCTGACTTTCTAAATTCAATATTCATGCTTCTTAGCTCCCTTTTACCACAAAATGTTCCTTGATCTTGTACACAATAATTTATCCGATAGCTAGCATCCGTAACACTCCAACTTTATATGAAACTCCTCTTCCTAAAGTCAGAAGAGTAAGCGATTCACACTAAATCATAGATTTAGGTTTTCTGCTTAAGTTGGAGATAACGGCTGCACGCTCCTGGACGAGGTACCCCTTGAGGATGTAAGTTCAACTAAGATTCAGATGGGGATCAAACCCCACCTGAATCAAGTTTCACTTGATAATTGTGCAACAGACTGCATTCAACATTTTTTCTAATGATTTTAAATTAAAAATATAAATATAAAATCATTTCTCCTTAATTTGCTTCATATAATTCTTTTCCCCACAAAATGGACATCTTAAATTATATTCATCAAAAACATGTGCAGTAATTAATAATTTTTTTGCTGGTATTTTTAATCTCTGATTACATTTTGGACAAATGAAGTAAAAATTTTTAGATAAATACATGATAGATATAACTACAGTAGCACTAGTTAATATTATTAAAATTAAAACTATATATGACTCCATATATTAACCTCCGTTAATTTTTTGAATATAATTTATCTTTTAAGGATATTCCTTATTAACTCACCAATAAATTGAAATTTATTGGTTAATTTGCTTTAACGCAGACATGATATCTTTATATACTAAAGGTTGCATACTATCCTTATAAATTCCTGTATCTGCTGTTCTCAATGCTCCTATAATACACTCCACTAACTCTGGTTTGTATCTTGCAATATTAGGTAATGCCTTAATACATTGCCTTGATGTAATAGGCTTCTCATCTAGAATGTGTTTTAAATATTCATCAATAATTTCATCAATTTTGTATTCTGTATCCCATTTCGCATTAGCAGATATTAATATAAGTCCTCTGTTTCTTCTATATGAGTTGCTATCTTCAATCAATTCAACAAACCTATCAAAAAATTTATAGACATCATTTGACTTTTCACTTTCAGCTTGTAACAACTGTAATGCTGCATATGCAGATTTCTCATCTTTAGAGTATAACCTTTCAATCAATTCTGTGACATTCTCCATAGTTTCATCTCTCTCTCATCAAAATTCCTGCTTACTAAAAAGTTATATTTTGTATCCAATAATTTTAATTTCATAATTATTTAGCGTATTACGCTCATGTTTATCCTAATTATAACATTATCGCCAATATAATGTACACACTGATACTGATATCAACTTTCCCTCTCCAGAATTCACCCTTATTGTAAGTTAAGTTTCTATTTACTTTATATAATCAAAAAGTGGCACAGTCTGAAAAAACTATGCCACTCTCTAAAAAAGATTAACTTATTAAATTAAAAACTTCTCAACAAACTCACTTACATATTGTGCATTCATGAGACTAGACATTACTGCTATGCCTTCTGCCCCAGCTTCAAGCACTTCTTTGTAGTTACAGTGATTTATCCCCCCTAGGCCAATAACAGGAATATCAATATCTTTAGCTATTTTTGAAAGTTCTATAAATCCTCTAGGTTTTAGACCTTTCTTACACTCAGTTTCAAAAACATGTCCATAAATAACATAATCTGCACCCAATTTATATGCTTCAATTGCTTCCTTATAGCTATGTATGGAAACTCCAACTTTCTTAAAAGGTCTATGCTTGAGTTCTAAAAATTTATTATAAGAAAGCTGAATTCCATCTGCTTTTATTGCTTTAGCTACATCTATATTGGAGTTGATTATTAACTTTATGTTAGTTAATTTCAGTCTGTTCTTCACTTCTAATGCTAACTGCAATAACTCTTCTTCGGACAAATCTTTTTCTCTTAAAATTAAATAATCTAATTTTGATGTTGAGATTTTATTTATCTGATTATAAAAATCTTCACAAAGCTTTCTGTTAGTTATGCCAAATACCATCATAATTAGTCTACAAAACTTTCCCAATCTTTAAATATTGGTTGATATCCCAAGCCCTTTATCATTTCCTTCATTTGAACTGTGGTTCTTTTATCGTTTGTATCAAATTGGCTTTCTCCTGTATTCTCCTTGTCCTTAGTATGTCCTCCAACTGCTGTAGAAACTCCAGCTGAAATCTTATTTATTCCAAGAGGAATTAATCTGTCTCTGAAGCCTTCTGCTTCTCTTGTAGAAATGTTGAGAACACTATTAGGAAACATGATTCTAGCCGCTACAATAGCCTGTACTATATTCTTATCGGTAACTTCTTGAATATGATCAAATCCACCAACGCAAGGCCTTATTCTTGAGAAGGAGAATCCCACATCTGCTGCTGGAAAGTTTTTTCTTAAATAATAACCATGCATTATCTCCTTAAACATTTCTATTCTCCAATTGTTAAGTCCAAGCAATGCACCAATGTTTACAGTTCTTACTCCAGCTTTTATGGCTCTTTCAGGAGTTTCAAGTCTATATCTAAAGTCTTTCTTTGGGCCTCCCAAATGTACCTTATTATATATCTCTTCATCATAAACCTCTTGGTATACACTTAGAGAATCTACTCCTTCTTTAACAACTTTCCTATAATCCTCTTCATCCATTGGATATATTTCTATAGCAATTGAAGGAAAGTATTTCTTCAAAGTCTTTGTTGCTTCCACAATATAACTAACTGGTGTATCCTTTGGAGATTCTCCTGTTAAAAATAATATTTGTTTAAAACCTTCAGAACTGATTGCCTTGGCTTCCTCTGCAATTTCTTCCATGGTTAATTGCTTTCTTGCAATTATATTATCATGATTGTAACCACAATAAGCACATCTGTTTATGCAGTAGTTTGCTATATACATTGGAGTATATAACATTACAGCCTTACCAAAATGCTGCATGGTAAGTGCATGTGCCTTTTGTGCCATTTCCTCTAAACATTCCTCTGCTTTTTCAGAAATTAGAATTAAAAAATCCTCATCTGTATGCTTCCTTTTGTTTATAACTCTAAGTACATCTTCTTTGGTTACATTGTTCCAAAATTCCTCAAAGTTAAAAGTATCGTACTTCTTTAAATACTCATAAGCACTATCTTCTAAATAAGTATGTCCAAACATTTTCTCACCCTCTAACCTAAAAATCCTGTTAATGGTGATGAAGCTACTGCTGTGTTTTGTTGAGCTCCAAGACCTGCAAGATATGCAATTCTTCCACTATCAACAGCCATTCTAAAAGCTTTTGCCATTTCAATTGGATTTTTTGAAGAAGCTATGGCTGTGTTTACAAGTACAGCTGATGCTCCCATTTCCATTGCAAGTGCTGCATCTGAAGGGGCTCCTATCCCTGCATCCACAATAATTGGAGCGTTGATGCCATCAATCATTATTTCAATCAACTCTTTAGTTCTAATTCCTCTGTTACTTCCTATTGGTGATCCAAGAGGCATAACTGCTGCTGCCCCTACATCTACCATTTTTTTACCCATCATTAAATCAGGACTCATATATGGAAGTACAATAAATCCTTCTTTTACTAAGGCTTCAGTTGCTTTTAATGTTTCAAGATTGTCTGGAATAAGGTATTTTGCATCTGATATCACCTCAATTTTAACCCAGTTTCCACATCCCATTGCCTTTGCCATCCTTGCAATTCTTATAGCCTCTTCAGCATTCCTAGCTCCTGATGTATTTGGAAGTAAAGTAATATCCTTTGGAATATATCCAAGCACATCCTCTTCTTTATTATCAAGATCAACTCTTCTTACTGCCATGGTGACCATCTCTGTTTGAGCATTCTCAATAACCTTAGGCAAATCTGCATTGCTACCATATTTCCCTGTACCAACTAATAACCTACTTTTAAACTCTTTTCCACCTAATATGAATATATCATTTTCTATCATTTAAACTTCCCCCTAAACTTCAAATTCTTCTAATATTAATCTTAGTGCTGTATTTGCCTCATGGCAGGCTGCAATTCCAACTCTAGGTGCCATTAATCCTTGATTTACCTGTGCTGCATTTTCAAAATCTCCACACATATATAATCTAGAATTTACTTTCTTTGTTTTTATAATATTATTTGAATAATATCCAGCCATACCTGAAGCTGATATTATCTTAGGCTTTACTGTTTGCAGTAAAACTTCTCTTACTATCATGGCTTTATTTTCTGCACCATCAAAGGCTTCAATAACAATATCTACATCTGAAAATAATTCCTCTATATTATCAGGCTTTACCATAACATCTATAGCTTCAACCTCTATAAAGGGATTTATTTCTTCAAGCAGTCCTTTTAAAGCTTCACATTTTTTCATTCCTATATGCTTAATAAAATATTGTTGCCTGTTCAAATTACTAGGTTCAACTACATCAAAATCTATTATCTTAATGTACCCTACTCCAATTCTCCCAAGAGCTAATGCTGCTGTAGAACCTAATCCCCCTAAGCCTGCAATAGCCACTCTTGCTTGTTTAAGCTTTTCATGCACCTTAGGAGTATGCCTACTCATCATCAAAGCTTCTAAATCTTCTTTTGCAGGAATTTCTCCTCTTTTTATTAAAGCAACCTTGTCTCCTTCCTTAAGAACGTAATCTTGTTTTATAGGAAACCCGTTTACTATAACTATATCTGCATCACTCTTGTACTTATCTCTCACTCCAAATGCTGTAATACCTTTCTCTTCTGTTTTATTTTTCTCATTTACTAATATATTCACTTTAGCCGCCCCCAACAAAGCTTACCACTTCAACAATATTGCTTTCTTCTAACTTATGTGTTTGAAAATCTTCCTTGTGGATGATAACACCATCAATTTCAACCACTATTCTATCCACATTTAAATTAAGTTCTTTGGCTAGATCCATAATACTTTCATTTTCCTTACATTCTATTTGTTTTCCATTCACTATCATAATATTTTCATCTCCTTTCCTACAAAATTAAAATCTTTACTAGGGGCAAATATTCAACAAAAAAAAGAACTTACCCACGGCAAGTTCTTAAAATTCACATCATTATATATTAATTAAATCCACTAATTATAAACGATTATGATTCAGTGCTTCCCTACGGTGGTATTAACCACATCAGGTTTAAAGAGTTAAAGTATTGTACAACTTCTCTCAGCCAACTTACATTGGCACCCCTAGCCTTCGATTTATTTGGTTTTCATTTTTATTATAAGTTTACAATTTTTATTTGTAAAGAATAATTTTGCATTCATCTGCTATTCATTTTAGGAATTATTCTTTAAAATACTTCTTTATATTATCTATAGTCAATAATATCTCATCTATATTTTCCTTAGTTTTATAATTTTCTTTGCAGTACCCCATCATATCTCTAATGCTACTTAAAGAATTGCTGAATCTATCTTGCATCCAATCATGTCTAGGTAATAACCATAAATGAAAATGTCCTGAACGTTCTTCTTGAATTATAGTCACTTCTTTTATTTGTGCTACCTTCTCCATCGCCAATCTTGCTCTATATACTAACCTAAATAGCTCTGAAGATTCTTCTAATGTAAGTTGAGCTATAGATTTTATATGTTTTTTAGAAGCAATGATTAGAAATCCTTTTATAGGCACTTCTGGATCTTGATGAAGTACAAAATTTTTTGTTTCAGTTATTATTCCTCTAGGTGGAGTAGCCTGTCCATTTCCTATAGCGCACCCTATACATTCACACTCAATTTCATTATTTAAAAAATCCTTAATTATCACTTCTATTCTCCCCTTCAATTCCTGATAGCACAAGCAAGATTCCGAGCATTGAAGGTCCACACTTTATTTCATTTTTACCTATCATTTCTTTTATTGTACTAACAGGCATCCATTTGATTTCTTTTACTTCATTTTTATCAAAAGTTTCAATACTACTTATTGCTTTACATTTTACTATATTAAAAACTGCATCAGACATACCATTGGAAGGATTAAAACTACATATAAGCTTCGGCTCAGTTACTGTATATCCTGTTTCCTCCAAAGCTTCTCTTTTAGCTGCTTCTTCTGGTGTCTCTCCTTCTTCTATCCCTCCAGCTGGTATTTCCCATCCCACTGAATTGGTAACATACCTATAGGAATGAATAAGAAGGATTTCACCCCTATCATTTTCTATCACTGCACCTACAGACTGCTTATCATAATGAAGGAAATGATGTTTTTCTATTAACCTTCCATCTGGAAACAAAACCTTATCAACATATAAATTTACCCAAGGATTTTCATAAATTATAGTTCTATCTAGTCTTTTAGGAAACATATTTTTTCTCCTTCTCTCTACATCCCTTTAAAAGAAAATCTTTCTTTAATAAGTCTATTTAAATCGTCACTCTCTACATATGGAATTAAGGCTACAACATCACCAAAGTTTCCTTTTTCTATTTCCCCAACAACTATTTTCGTTAATGTTTCTTCTTCCATAAAAGGAGCTACTGGAATTATTACATCAACTGCTGAGTTATTTTCTCGTACTTTAAGAACAATTTTATCAAGCTTTTCTGAATCAATATATGGTATTAAACTCATTATCTTATCAAAAGAATTTGTTTCAGTTACTGATTTTTCTATTAATTCAACTAAGTAATCTTCTGCTAAATATGGTGCAATTGATGCTAATTCATTTAAATTATTTGTTGATATATTCTTCGCAAATTCACTCAAAGTTTCTTCACTTAAGTACGGTGCAAGTGATGCCAGCTCCTTTAAACTTATATCCTTTTTCTCTACCATTTGTTTTGCTAAAATTTCAGAACTTTCTGGTTTAATAATTGGCGCAATTTCTATAAACTCATCTACTGATTCTACATTAATATCTTCTTCATTTTTAATAATCCTTTGAATTATATTGGTCCCATTTTTATTATTTAGAAGCTCATCTATTGATATATTTAAAATTTTTGATAGCTCATCAAGCTTAGTAATATCAGGCATAGTTTGTCCTCTCTCCCAACTACTTACTGCTTGAAAAGTAACTCCTAATTTATCTGCCACCTCCATTTGAGTTAGATTTAATCTTCTTCTTTGATCAGAAATTATTTTGCCTATTTTTATCATATCCAACATTATTTATTCCTCCTTTTAAATTATACCTGTATTCTAGCATAATAATTTAAAACAAACTATAAAGTAATTCTTGAGTTAAATTTAAAGATACCTTCTACACTAAAGCTTAATTTGAATTAATACATAATTACAAAAAACAGAGATATCAAATACAATATCTCTGTCTTAAAATCTCATACTATTTTAATTTGTCTTCAAGCATTTGCTTAACCATAGGTGGATTTGCTTTTCCTTTAGTTGCCTTCATAACTTGACCTACAAGGAAGCCTATAGCTTGAAGTTTTCCACTCTTATAGTCCTCTACTGACTGTGGATGTTTTTCCATAGCTTCTATAACTGCTTTTTCTATTTCATCTTCATTATTGATTTGAGTAAGTCCCTTCTCCTCAACAATAACCTTTGGTTCTTTTCCTGTGTTGAATACTTCCTCAAACACTTCTTTAGCTGCAGTGCTACTTAAAGTTCCCTTGCTTACCATATCAGCAATTTCTACTATATGATCTTGCTTAACTGGAATATCATCAAAGTCTCCTTCATGATCCTTCATAAGTCTGAATAAATCTCCAAGTATCCAGTTTGCAGCTATTTTACTTTCACAGCCTTTTTCAACTAAGCCTTCATAGTAATCTGCTAAATATTTATCTCCTGTTAAAATATCAATCTCTTTTTCAGTAAGATCATAGGTTGTTGCAAATCTTTGCTTTCTTGCCTTTGGTAACTCTGGCATTGTTTTCTCTGCATTTTCTAAAATGAAATCTTCAATTACAACAGGAAGCAAATCTGGATCTGGGAAGTATCTATAATCATCAGCATCTTCCTTAGTTCTCATAACTATAGTTCTTCCTTTTGCTGAATCCCAACGTCTTGTTTCTTGTTTTATCTTGTAACTTTCCCCATACTCATACAGCTCTCTTTGTCTCTTCTCTTCTTTTTCAAGAGCCTTTTGTACTTCCTTAAAGGAGTTAATGTTTTTTATTTCAACCTTACAGTTTAATTCTTTCTTTCCAACCTCTCTTAAAGAAATATTAGCATCACATCTTAAGGAACCTTCCTCCATACGACAGTCTGATATCTCAGCATATTCTAATATGTTCTTTAAGTTCTTAAGGAAGGCTACAGCTTCTTCTGGTGAACTCATATCTGGTTCAGTAACTATTTCAACTAGAGGTACCCCAACACGGTTATAGTCAATTAGTGAATATGGTTCATACTCTAAATGCACTAACTTACCTGCATCCTCTTCTATATGAATTCTGTTTAATCTTACAGTTTTAATGCCATCTTTAGTTTCTATTTCTACACTTCCACCTGAACATATAGGTAAATCAAATTGAGATATCTGATATGCCTTTGGAAGGTCTGGATAGAAGTAATTCTTTCTGTCCAATTTGTTTAATTGATTTATTTTACAATTTAATGCCTTACCTGCTTTTACTGCTAAATTTACTACTTCTTCATTTAATACTGGAAGAGTACCTGGTAATCCTAAACAGACAGGACAAGTATTTTCATTTGGTTTTGAACCAAACGCTGTTGAGCAGTTACAGAATATTTTTGTTTTTGTTTTGAGCTCAGCATGTATTTCAAGCCCAATTATAGTTTCGTATGCCATAATTTCTTACTCCTTCCCTATCTCTTAGAATATGAATATGATTCTTCTCTTAATTTTACTAAGTCTAAATCTAATTCTTTTTCAAGAGCCTTAGCTCCTTTTAATATTTTCTTTTCACCAAAGTGTGGTCCCATTATCTGCAATCCTATTGGAAGCTTGCTTTCTTTACCTACTCCACAAGGTATTGATATGGCAGGGATTCCAGCTAAGTTTATATTAACTGTATAAATATCTGCTAAATACATTTCTAGAGGATTGCTCTTCTTCTCTCCCATCTTAAATGGAAGAACTGGTGATACTGGTCCTACAATTAAATCATACTTTTCAAATACTTCTCTAAATTGATTTTTTATCTTCTTCTTTAACTTCATTGCTCTATTATAGTAAGCATCATAATAACCTGATGAAAGACTGTAAGTTCCAATCATAATTCTTCTCTTTACTTCATCTCCAAAGGCTTCACTTCTGCTCTTTTCCATAAGCTCATATACATCTTCAAATTCCTTAGTTCTATATCCATATCTAATTCCATCATATCTAGAAAGATTTGAACTAGCTTCTGCTGAAGAAATAATGTAGTAAGCTGAAAGTCCTTCTTTAGTTATAGGAAGAGAAATTTCTTCTACTATAGCTCCTAACTTCTTGAACTTCTCTATAGCTTCTTTAACGCTTTCTGCTATTTCTTCATTTAAGCCCTCTTCGAAGAATTCTTTAGGAACTGCTATCCTCATTCCTTTGACTCCATCCTCAAGACCTTCTAAGTAATCTTCTTCCTTAAGATCTCTTTTGCTGGTATTGTCCATAGGATCAGTACCTGCTATTGCTTGAAGTAATAATGCACAATCTTCTACATTCTTTCCTATAGGTCCTATTTGATCTAGAGATGATGCAAAAGCTATAAGGCCAAATCTTGATACAAGTCCATAGGTTGGCTTAAGTCCAACAACTCCACAGAAACCTGCTGGCTGTCTTATCGATCCACCTGTGTCTGAACCTAAAGATATAGGAGCCATTTCTGCTGAAACTACTGCAGCTGATCCACCAGAAGACCCACCAGGTACTCTAGCAACATCCCAAGGATTTTTAGTTTTCTTAAAGGCTGAATTTTCTGTAGAAGATCCCATGGCAAACTCATCCATGTTCACTTTTCCAAGAATAATTGCGCCCTCTTCTTTAAGCTTTTTAACTACGGTTGCATCATAAGGAGGCACAAAATCTTCTAACATTTTTGAAGCACAAGTAGTTCTTACTCCATCCGTACAAATGTTATCCTTTATGGCTATAGGAACTCCTTGAAGTATTCCTACCTTTTCTCCCCTTTTAATTTTTTCATCTGTGTCCTTTGCTGCCTTTATAGCCTCTTCTTGGCATAATGTTAAATAAGCTTCTATTTCTGAATTTTTTTCTTTAATCTTTTCAAAATATGCTTTAACTACTTCTTCTGAAGTAAATTTGCCATCTCTAATACCATCTCTTATATCTTTAACTTTCATGTGATAAAAATCCATTTTTTCGCCTCCTAATCTAATATCTTAGGTACCTCTATTGCACCATCTCTTAAGGTTTTTACATTTTGCATTAACTTTTTCTTATCCTCAAAAACTTGTGGGATATCTTTTCTAAAGTCTTTATTTGTATCTTCCATCTTTGTTAAATCAATATCTGATAAATCTAGCTTATCTAAATCTTCAAAATGTCCAAGTATATCTTGAAATTGCTCTGTCATCTTTTTTAAATCTTCTTCTGTAAACTTCAATTTTGCAAGTTTAGCCACATATTGAACTTCTTCAATAGTCACTTCTGTTTTTGCCATATCTCTTCACTCCTCTTCCTTACACTCTTACTATCTTAAGGTGTTATTCTCTTCATATCTCTTGGCAATAAAGATGCTTCTCTAATATTCTGTAAATCTAAAATCTTCATTGTAAGTCTTTCTAATCCTATTGCAAGACCTCCATGTGGTGGCATTCCATATTTAAAGTTTTCTGTATAGAAATCAAAATCTTCTGGCTTCATACCAAACTTCTTAATGTTCTCAACTAACATTTCATAATCATGAATTCTTTGTCCACCTGTAGTTATTTCAAGTCCTTTATATATTAAGTCAAAGCTCTTTGTAACTGTGTCATCTTCATCATCTGGCATAGTATACATTGGTCTTTTTGATCTTGTGTACTTTGTCAAAAAGACGAAGTCACTATCATATTTTTCTTTTACATATTGAGAGAACAACTTTTCACCTTCTGCATCTAAATTTCCTACTGGTGATCTCTTACCATACTCTTCAAGAATTATATCTTGCGCTTCTGTAAGCTTTATTCTTGGAATCTTAATTGCTTCAGGTAACTTTATGTCAAACATCTTAAGCACATCTGCACAAGTTTCATTTAGATGTTTGAAAAGGAAATTCATAAAACCTTCTTCTAAATCCATAATTTCATATTCATCCTTTATGAACCCCATCTCTATATCCATACTTACATACTCGTTTAAATGTCTCCAAGTATTATGAAGCTCTGCTCTGTACGCATGACCTATTTCAAATACTCTCTCAAAACCTACTCCAACCATCATTTGTTTGTAGAATTGAGGACTTTGTGCAAGGAATGCTCTATGGTCAAAGTAATTTACAGTGAACATTTCACTTCCACCTTCAGTACCAGATGCTATTATCTTTGGTGTATGAACTTCAGTAAAGTTTCTTTCTTTTAAGTAAGCTCTAAATGCTGTTTGAATTTCTTCTTGAATCTTAAAAGTAGCCATTATCTTTGGTTGTCTAAGACTTATAACTCTATGATCTAATTGAGTCTCTAAACTTGCAGTTATTTTTCCTTTGTTGATTTCAAAAGGAAGTTCATCATAATAACTCTTACCTATTATGCTAAGTTCACTTACTTGAATTTCAACTCCATCAATAGCCTTTTCATTTGATACTTTAACCCCAGATGCTTCAATACACATTTCTAATCTTAATCCTGCACACATTTCTTTTGTAAGCACTAACTGTAGTATGCCAGTCTTATCTCTAAGTCTTACAAAGTTTACATGACCAAGCTCATATATTTTATATACCCATCCTTTTACTAATACTTTTTCATCATCTTTTACTTCTTTAACTTGCTTTACGTATAATCTTTCCATTAATTAATTCCTCCCAGTTATATTTATTACTTATTGCTTAATTTTTTCTTCTAAGATATTATTTGAAAAATAAAAAGTCCCTATACCATATAAAAATATGGTATAGGGACGACATATCGCGGTACCACCCTAATTGATTCTAAATAAAACAATATATAGAATCATCTCTGACAAGTAACATCTTAATTACTCTATCCTTTTAACGGTGGATACTTCCGTCCAAGTCTACTCTTTAAATGAAGTTTCATATAAATTTCGGTTGAATCCTCAAGGCTGTTCTTCCACAAAGCTTCCATGCAAGGATTTCACCATCCCTTACTCTCTAAAACTTCTACTTTGCTTACTCTTCCTATCATAGTTCTAAAATATTCTGTTTTTTCTCACTACTTTGTCAATATAATATCACTTTAATTTACACATTGCAATATTTTTTTGTAATTTTAAATTAATAATTATTGGTTAAAATAAAGAAGGTAGAAATTGCAAGCAATTTCTACCCTTTGTTTTATATATTAAAGATTTAAGGCTTTATCAATTTCTGGCTTATCAAAACCAACAATGATAGTACCATCTATGTCTAGTACTGGTACTCCCATTTGTTTTGACTTAGATACCATTTCTTCTCTAGCTTCCATGTTTTCTTGAACATTTAGATCTTCAAAATCTACTCCTTTTGAAGATAAATAATTTTTTGCTTTTACACACCATGGACATGAATTTGTTGAATAAACTTTAACCATTATAATCACTCCTAATTTATAAATATTTATTATTCAATAATGTTTAACACAATTGCTTTTGGTCTAGACATAGCTTCAATTGAATATTTTATACCTTGAGTTCCTATGCCTGATGACTTTACTCCTAAGAATGGAAAATGATCTGGTCCTCTCTCAGGTTTATTATTTACTTGAACAGTTCCAACCTCTAACTTATCTGCTATATAAAATGCATCATTTATATTTTGTGTAAATACAGATGCTTGAAGCCCATATTCTGATTTATTTGCTATTTCAATAGCTTCATCCTTATCCTTAACTCTTATTACAGGTAGTACTGGACCAAAAGGTTCCTCCCAAGCTAGCCTCATATCAAGACTAACATTATCATATAAAGTCGGATAAATTAAGTTTCCTTCTCTACTGCCACCTATTACTTTTGTGGCTCCTTTTTCTTCTGCCTCTTTCATTAATTCTTCAACGAAATCAGCAGATTTACTATCTATAAGAGGAACTACATCCACATCTCCATCAAGGGGATTTCCAACCTTAAGCTTTTCAATTCCTGCTTTTATTTTTTCAATAAGTGTATCTGCTATAGAATCTTCTACAAGAATTCTCTTAACAGCTGTACAACGCTGACCTGAATATGAATATGCACCTGAAACTATATTTTTTGCTGCTACATTTAAATCAGCGCTAGGTAAAACTATGGCCGCATCCTTGCCTCCAAGTTCCATCAACAAAGGCTTCATTGATGAAATGCTTGAAATTCTTTTACCTATCTCAGTACTTCCTGTAAAATTAATAAAATCAATAAGTTTATGTGTAACACAATAATCACCAATCTCACTGCCTCTGCCAGTTACAGTATTTAAAACTCCTGCTGGCAAACCTGCTTCTTGAAATATTCTTGCTAAATATAAGGCAGAAATACTTCCTTGAGTAGCAGGTTTTAAAATAACAGAATTTCCTGCTATTAGAGCTGGTGCTATTTTAGATGCAGATAAATTCACCGGATAGTTGAAAGGTGAAATTGCCAAAACCACACCTAGTGGTTCTCTCGTTACAATAGAAACCTTATTTCTTTTAAACCCAGGGAAGGTATCTGATGGAATGCTCTCTCCTTCCATTGCTTTCGCTGCATCAGCTGTAAATCTTATATAATCAGCTGTTCTTAGAGCTTCTGATTCAGAACTCTTCCTATCTTTACCAACTTCTCTAAGCATAATTTCTACGAAATCATCTACTCTTTCCTCTATCAAATCCGCAGCTCTATATAAAATTCTAGCCCTTTTATTCAAAGGAACATTTCTCCATAGCTTTTGAGCTTTTCTAGCATTTTTTATAGAATCATCTACCTCTTCCTTGCTCATGGCTTGAACTTTTCCAACTACTTTATTATCCAAAGGTGATACTATCTCTATAAGATTTCCTGTACTACTTTCTATCCACTTTCCATCTAATAGAGTTTTTAGAGTAGTGTCATCTTTATATATTTCCTTAAACACTTATCTCACCTCCAAAGCTTTATCTATCAAGGCTTTATCAAATCCTACTATTACATTTTCATCTATACATATTACTGGTACAGATCTTTGTCCTGATACTTCCATAACTCCATTTCTATCCTCATGTCTGTCAGCTACATTAATTTCTTTGTACTTTACACCTTGCATGTCAAAATATTTTTTAGCCTTTATACATGATGGACACCATGAAGTAGAATAAATCTTTACTCTTCCTTCATCCATAATTATTCTCCTTTCACCACATCTACTATATACTTCTCTGCATCAAGTGCAGCTATAGTTCCATCTGATACTGCAGTAGTTATCTGTCTATACTTTTTATTTCTAACGTCTCCTGCTGCATATACACCTTTAACGTTAGTTCTCATATCCTCATCAGTTATAATATACCCTGATTTTGATAATTCTATATAATCCTTAAAAAGACTTGTTTTAGGTTCTGTTCCTATATACCCAAAAACTGCATCCAATTCTATTTCTTTTTCTTCTTCAGTTTTTGTATTTTTTATCTTAGCTGAAGTCATAAAGTTATCACCATTAACATCAACTAAATCCCAATTATACATTATTTCAATCTTTGGATTTGCTTCTACCTCATCCAATAACTTCTTTTCTCCATTAAAATAATCATGTCTTCTTATAATCAATACTTTTTTGGCAAATCTTGATAAAAATACAGCTTCTTCTAATGCAGAATTTCCTCCTCCAACTACTCCGACAATCTTGCCTTCATACATCGCTCCATCACAAACTGCACAATAATGAACACCCTTACCTGAGTACTTTTGTTCATTTGGAATCGGCAATTTTTTAGGCTCTGCTCCAGTTGCTATTATTACTGCTTTTGTCTTATATATATAGCTATTAGTCTCTATTATTTTCTCATTATCAGTTAACTGAACTTTTTCTATCATATCAAATTCATCTATATTGGCGCCTAAAGAAAGTGCCTGCTCATACATTAAATCTGACAATTCAATTCCTGATGTCTTTTTGAATCCAGGGTAATTTTCTATAGAGTAGCTATTTCTTACTTGACCACCAATTATTGCTTCTTCTAAAAGTAAGCTATTAAGTTTAGCTCTAGATGCATATATGGATGCTGTAATTCCAGCTGGTCCTGCTCCTATAATAATTAAATCTATATCCTTTATGTCTTTACTCATTGTATCACCTCTTTAGTACCCCCAAGGGGTATCATTATTTATATTATATCACTTATTTTTATAAATACAACTTTTTTTATACCAAAATAAAAAACAAAGTAGAGATTATTATAAAATCTCTACTTTATATTAAATAATAAGGACTCTTCAAAAACAAGTAACTTCATAGGCGACAGACATTAGGACTTGCTATTTATTTTTAATTGCCTTATTGAGTTACAAGCTTTGCAAATTTTAGTTCATCATTTTCCACTGTTACTCTTACAGTATCTCCTGTTTTTATTGTCTGCTTCAATAACTCCTCACTTAATTTATCTTCTATATTCTTAGTTATTATTCTCTTAAGAGGTCTTGCTCCATAACTCAAGTCATTTCCTTTGTTTACAAGATATTTTTTACTTTCTTCATCCAATTCTATCGAAATATCTATATTCTTAAGATTTTCATTAACTGATGATAGCATAAGATCTATTATCTTAAATAAGTCTTGTTCTTCTAATTTATGAAACACTATAGTATCATCTATTCTATTTAAAAATTCAGGTCTAAATGTTCTTTTTAACTCTTCCATAACATTTTCTTTCATCTTCTCATATTCTGAATCTGATTCTGATTCACTTACTGCAAATCCCATGCTTCTTTGTTTCTTTATAGTATGAGCGCCTACATTCGAAGTCATTATTACTATAGTGTTTTTAAAGTTAACTGTTTTTCCTTTTCCATCTGTAAGTCTGCCATCTTCTAGTATTTGTAATAGAATATTAAATACATCTGGATGAGCTTTTTCTATTTCATCTAACAAAATAACTGAATAAGGACTTTTTCTAACAGCTCCTGTTAATTGGCCACCTTCTTCATATCCTACATACCCTGGAGGGGAACCAATTAATCTTGATACTGAGTGTTTCTCCATATATTCACTCATATCAATTCTAATTATATTACTTTCTTCACCAAACATTGCTTCTGCTAATGCTTTAGATAATTCAGTTTTTCCTACTCCTGTTGGTCCTAAGAATATAAAGGAACCTATTGGTTTCTTAGGATCTTTTAATCCCACTCTAGCTCTTCTTACAGCCCTAGCAATTGATTTGACGGCTTCTTCTTGACCAATAACTCTCTCATGTAAAATATCTTCTAGTTTAAGAAGTCTTTCAGCTTCAGTCTCAGTTAATTTTTCTACCGGAACTTTGGTCCACATTGATACAACAGCTGCTATTTCTTCTTCACCAACTTCTTCTGTTATTGATCTAGTTTTAGCAATTAAATTATTTTTTATCTCTTCTAAATTAGTTCTTAAAGCTTTCTCATTATCTCTAAGTTCTGCAGCCTTTTCGTAGTTTTGAGTAGAAATTGCATCTTCTTTTTCTTTAACTACTCTCTCTATATCTTCTTCTATCTCCTTAACATCTGGAGGAGTAATAAAACTCTTTATTCTAACTTTAGCAGCTGCTTCATCAATAAGATCAATTGCTTTGTCTGGCATATATCTATCTGTTATATACCTATCAGATAATTCTACTGCTGCCTTTAAAGCCTCATCAAGAATCTTCACTCCATGATGAGCTTCATATTTGTCCCTCAATCCATTTAAAATTTGTAAAGTTTCTTCCTTTGTTGGTTCACCAACCATAACTGGCTGAAATCTTCTTTCAAGAGCTGAATCTTTCTCAATATACTTTCTATATTCATCAATAGTAGTAGCTCCAATACATTGTATTTCTCCTCTTGCAAGAGATGGTTTTAGTATATTAGACGCATCTATGGCACCTTCTGCTCCTCCAGCACCAACTATAGTATGAATTTCATCTATAAATAAGAATACGTCTCCTGCAGCTTTTATATCCTGCATTACGCTTTTTAATCTATCTTCAAATTCACCTCTGTACTTAGCTCCTGCAATAAGTGAACTTAAGTCCAGAGATACAACTCTTTTATCTTTTAATATCTGAGGTACATTTCCCTCTACAATTCTCTGAGCTAGACCTTCTGCAATAGCTGTCTTTCCTACTCCAGGATCTCCAATTAAACAAGGGTTATTTTTAATCCTTCTACATAGTATTTCCAAAACTCTTTCTGTTTCCTCATCCCTTCCAACTACTGGATCTAACTTTCCCTCTGCAGCTTGTTGTGTCAAATCACTTCCATACTTATCTAATGAAGGGGTCTTTTGTGCTTTCTTTTTAATCGCATCTGCTCCATGTTTTTCAGCTTGATCAGCCCCATTAAAACTGTTAATTAAGTCATTCTTAATAGTATCAAAATTTACACCTAGCTTATTTAAAATGGAATGAGCAACACCCTCACTTTCTGCAATTAGTGAAAGTAATATATGCTCTGGTGATATATAGTTATGGCCAAGATTTCTTGCTTCTACTAAAGCATTATCTAGCACTCTCTTAGTTCTTGGAGTTAAAGGTGGATCTCCCATTAAATATTCTACATCTCCAACTCCTACATATTCGCCAATTAAATTAACTATTTTTTCCTCTGTAGCTCCATAATTAGCAAGTAAAGTTTTGCTTGCTCCCTGTGACCCTACAATACCAAGTAAAATATGTTCTGTCCCTATATAACCATGCTTGAATTCTTGTGAATACTGTCTTGCTCTTACAAGCACTTGCTGAGCTCTATCATTGTATCTATCGTAACTCATCATCAATCCTCCTTTTCTATTTTGAGCCTCTCTCTAATTATTTTAGCTCTTTCTATATCTACTTCCCTCTCACTAACCTCTTTCCCTATACTCTTTTTAATATTATTAGGTTGAGTTATAACTAATAACTCATTTAATAAATTAAGATTAACATCTTTTATTATTGCCATTTCTACGCCCATTCTTACATATGAAAATAATTCCAACGATTCTCTATTAGAAATAATTATGGAATTTGTTAGTATTCCTAACGCTCTATATACTCTATCAAGAAATTCAAATTTATATTTTTCTAAACATATTTCACGTTTTTTATTTTCTTGATCTATAACTTGAGATAATACACCCTCTAAATTGCTTATTATCTCTTCTTCAGATAACCCTAAAGTTATTTGATTTGATAACTGATATATATTTCCATCAGCTCTAGATCCCTCACCATATAAACCTCTGATTGTTATTCCAAACTGAGTTAAAGTTTTTAATAGTGATGGAATTTCTTTGTATATAGTTAAGGCTGGCAAATGAACCATTACAGATGCTCTCATTCCTGTACCTAAATTGGTTGGACATGCTGTAAGATATCCTAACTTTTCATTAAAAGCATAATCTAGTTTGCTCTCTAACAAACTATCTATTTTATTGCATTCATCATAAGCACCCTTTAAATCTAAACCTGATGTAATACATTGCAATCTTATATGATCTTCCTCATTTATCATCAAACTTATAGTTTCTTTTTCATCAATAAGAAAAGCTGTTTTATTAAATTGATCCATTAAATTTTTGCTAATTAAATGCTTTTCTAAATAGCATCCAATATCTATAGGATCATTCTCTAAAAGCTTTATCAATTTTAGATTTTGTAATTCATCTATAGATGTGCATGCACCTGATACCTTACTAATAATATCATTTGATCTCTCTTCATCTAATTTAATTGGGAAAGGCATCTTATCTAAATTTCTTGCTAATCTTACCCTTGAACTTATAACCAAATTATTAGTGTTATTATATCCACTTATCCAATTATTCATTTTCTCCACCTCCCACTAAATTATTCTTTCTCTTGAATTTCTTTTATTTTATCTCTAATTACAGCTGCTTCCTCATATGCTTCTTCCAAAATGCACTTCTGTAACTCTTCTTTTAACTTATTAATTTTTTTCTTAATAATTACTTCCTTGCCCATTCTTTCTGGAATCTTGCCTTCGTGTTCACAATCACCTTGAACCCTTTTAATTATAGTGGATAAATGTTTTGAAAATGTATTATAACATTCACTACATCCTAGCAATCCGGAATTCTTAAATTCTCTATATGTTAAACCACAATTTTCACACTCAATATCCTTCTCATTCATTTTATCCCCTATGTTTGTTATATAATCCATAAGTCCACCAAGGATATTTTGAACTGAAATTTCATTCTTATTAAGGTCTCCCATAATTGCAACATCATGATCTTCCTTGGCACATTCACTACATAACCAAGTTTCAGTTTTTTCTCCTTTGACCACCTTCATTATATGGATATTTGCTTCATTTTTCCCACACTTATCACAAAGCATTTTAACACCACCTTTTATAATATTGTTAAAAGCATAGCCTTTAATATATCTGCTCTCAATTTATTTTTATTCTCCACACCTTGCAACGTACTATCAGTTATTGCCATCTTCATTAAATTTAATTCTCTCAAAGATATTTTTTCAATGTCATATAAATGATCTATTATCATTGCTGCGTTATGATAAGTTATTGTTGAGCCTATGCTTTCCATGATTAAATCCATAATTTGATTCATAGTATTACCAACAACTTTTCTTATAACAATGTAGCCACCGCCACCTCTTCTACTCTCTATAAGATATCCTTTATCATTGGTGAATCTTGTAGATAATACGTAATTTATTTGAGACGGAGCACAACTAAACTTATCTGCCAACTCATTTCTCTGAATTTGAAGTTCATCATTTAAACTATCATCAAATAACTCCTTTATGAACTCCTCAATTATATCTGACAACCTTGCCATACAATCACCAGCCTTTATCTTGACTTTCTTTGACTTTTATTATAGCTCAATCTTTTTTATTAATCAATTAATTTGGATATATAATTTTCTATTGGCAATAATCATACATATATGGAGGTGTTTTATGAAAATTCAATGGTTTGGTCATTCCTCTTTTCTAATTACAGGTAGTTTAGGCAAACGTATATTAACAGATCCATTTAATGTCGACATTGGATACACAACCTATACTGGTTTTAGTAATATAGTAACAGTTAGTCATAATCATTTTGATCACTGTAATTTAAAAAATATAACTGCAGATACAAAAGTAATCAATTCCATAGGAACTAATGTTTTTGACTTTTGTAAAATAACTGGCTTTCCAAGCTTTCATGATGACTGTGATGGACTTAAAAGAGGGAAAAATATAATTTATCTTTATGAACTAGATGGCTTCAGATTGTGCCACTTAGGTGATTTAGGACATGATTTATCTAAAGAATTTTTAGATTTGATTAAGCCAATAGATATTTTATTCATACCTATTGGAGGTAATTACACAATAGATGGATCTTGGGCTAGTAAGATTGCAAAAAATATAGATGCCACTTATATTTTTCCTATGCATTATAAAACAAATAAACTCTCTTTAATGTTAGATGGGCCTGAAGATTTTATATTATCTTTTAAAAATGTAGAAAAATTAAAAACAGATACCATATACATTGATCCAAAGGAAAAAATAAATAATAGTACTGCGTTCTTATTTAATCTGTGAATTATGCTATCCTATTGAAGTCTATCATTATATAACTAGCGTTTTATTTACAATATAATTTCGTATTTTTCAGGTGTGGTTTGCTTCTAATTTACTTACTTAACTAAAAACTTAAATAAAAAAACAGACAAGGGTTGTCCTAAAACAACCCTTGTCTTATTATAATTATTCTTGAGCTGGAGCTCCTACTGGGCAAACGTTAGCACAGTTTCCGCAATCGATACAAGTTGATGCATCAATTACAAATTGAGTATCTCCTTGAGATATTGCGCTTACTGGACATTCGCTTGCGCATGCTCCACAGCTTACACATGAATCTTCTATTTTATATGCCATTGTAAAACACCTCCTAAAATTATCTGTATTATGTATTAGTATAATACACGTATAATTCTACCATGTATACTATGAAATTAAAAGTGTTTTAAAAATATTTTACACTTTGTCTATGACAATATATCCACATTCCTCTATTGCATCTATTATATCTTCTTCGGAAGTTAAATAATTATCGTAAACAATACTAATACTTCCCTTATCTGTAATCTCACAAGCTAAAATTCCTTCGTTTGTAGTAATAGCTGTTCTAACTTTTGTTACATCTGAAGCCTTTTTGATATTACCTACTCTTAAAGATAATTTCATTTCCTATGCCTCCTAAATTAGCCTTTGAATAATTCTTTAATTAGTGATTTATCTTCTTCATCTTGAATTTCTAATTTTATATCTGATTCATCAACTGTATCTTCATAACCACCAGAAATTAATTTTAGGTCTTTTATATTTACATCTTCAAGTATTTCTTCATCATTTCTTCTAATTTTGACCTTAACACTTTCTTTTACCACATTATTTAGAACAACTTCACCCCTGCCGAAATCTGTTTCCACAATAGAACCAACCTTAGGTAGCTTCTTTCTAATCTGTTCATAAGCACTTTGCTCATAATTTAAACAGCACATTAATCTACCACATATACCTGAAATCTTTGTAGGATTTAAAGATAGATTTTGCTCTTTTGCCATTTTAATTGATACTGAAGCAAAATCACCTAAAAATGTAGAGCAACATAAAGATCTGCCGCATGGTCCTAAACCACCTAACATTTTTGCTTCATCTCTTACTCCTATTTGTCTTAATTCAATTCTTGTCTTGAATATTGAAGCTAGATTTTTAACTAATTCTCTAAAGTCTATTCTTCCGTCAGCTGTAAAATAAAATATTACTTTATTATTATCAAAAGTATATTCTACATCTATAAGCTTCATATCAAGACCATGTTCCATTATCTTTTCTAAACATATATTAAAAGCATCTATTTCCTTTGCTTTATTCTCTTCATGTTTTTTAATATCTTCTTCACTTGCCGCCCTAATAACCAATTTTAATGGGGCAACTATCTCTTCTTCCTTTATTTCTTTCTCACCTATTACACATTGACCAAACTCTATGCCTCTTGCAGTTTCTACAATTGCATAATCATCCTTTTTAACATTGCTTTCATTAGGATCGAAATAATATATTTTTCCAGCTTTCTTAAAGCGAATTCCTACAACCTTTATCATTGTTATACCTCCAATAGTTTTATGAACATGACATTAAAGGTAATTGTTGAATTAGTATTGCTCCTAAGATTTCTTTTTGTTTCTCCTACAATACTAACAATTTCATTTAACTTTTTATATGACATTTCATTTGCTAATTTTCTAATATCATCTATCTTATCTCCATTAATTAAAATGGACGTATCTTGCAATTCTTTATATAAAATAACATCTCGTCCCAAAGAAACTACATTCGCTAATATCTCTTCTTCTTTATCTTTAAGTTTGCTAAACTCTTCTTCATACTTTAATACAACAGCTGCATTTTTTCTATTTATATCATCAAAGAGTCTAATTACCATATTTCTTATATTACCAAAACTCTCATCTTTTAAGAAGGTTTCTATTCTACCAGGCACCCCTTCTGAAAAAGCTATTACAGTTTTCCTTAGTTCTTCTCTTAATTCATTATGATGTATATCTAAATACTTATTAATTTCATTAATACTCAATGGTGTTAATTTATAAATCTGACATCTTGATTTAACTGTATCTAAGATTTGTTCTCCATTTTCGCATAATATTATTATAAATACTCCTACCGGGGGCTCCTCTATAGTTTTAAGTAATGCATTTTGAGCTTGAATAGTTAACTTATCCCCATTATATATAATTATAACCTTTTTATCTCCTTCAAATGGCCTCTTATATACTTCTGTTGTTATTGCTCTAACCTCTTCAACTCCAAATGAATTTTTATCAGTCCTATATTTGACTATATCTACATACTCTCTATTCTGTTCCTTATTTAATATTGTAAGTGCAAACTCTTGTGCCAAAAGACTTTTTCCTATTCCATTCGCACCTATTATTAAATGTGCATGAGAGAGTGTATTGTTTATAACACACTTTTTAAACCCATTTCTAATGTTATCATGACCAACAAAATTCAATTCACTCTCTCCTTTTAAACTTATATATTATATCTTAACAAATTGATCAACATCTACTACAAACACTGTAGCTCCGCCAACTTCAACTTCTATAGGATATGGTACATATATTGATGATCCACTTTCCATAGGATTTGGAGAAGAGACAATTTGACTTCTTGTACTGCAAATTTCCTTTACAACTTTAATTACATCATCAACCTTTTCCTTTTCTACCCCCATCATCAATGTAGTATTACCTGATTTTAAGAAACCACCTGTAGTAGCAAGCTTTGTCACCATAAAACCTGCATCAGTTATAGCATCAATTACATCTGATGCATCATCATCTTGCACTATTGCTATTACTAATTTCATAATTACTCCCCCTTTTCAATAAAAAGCTTATTAATTTTATAAGTATATTCTAACATAGTTTTTTTACTTTAACATAAATTATTTTTTCCTAAATAGGTCTATTTTTATATTGTTAATGCACTCATTAAAGTTATTATTAATATAATGTTTTTCTATACCACATAAATCTAAATTCTGCTTACTAAAATCTACATTATCTGCTAAAAATCTTCTACATACTTCATCAAAGTTTGGATTCACTTGCTCTCGTTCTCTCTTTATTGCCCGTTCAAGTCTTACCCCATCATCTACACTTATATATATTGGTATTATGCTAGATTCTCCATAATATTTTCTTAAATCTCTATACGCTTCTAATGTTGCTATTAACAAATAGTTATTTTGAGATAAATCAACCTTTCCATCATCTATAGTACAATAGTACCACTTTCCATAAACAGTATCATACTCCCTCTTTTCTATAACTTTGCCTTGCATAATATATTCTTTTAGTATATCTTCACCTATAAAATTATATTCAACTCCCTGAGTCTCTGTAACTCTCCTAGGTCTGGTGGTATAAGTTATTATGGGTTGTAAACTTAAAGCCTTATCATTCATCAACTCTTTAAAAATTGTATCCTTACCACAACTACTCTTACCCATTAATGCATAAATTTTACCCATACTGTCCTCCGCTCTTCTACATGTTTATATCTCTTCAATTACTAATATCATATTTTCATCCACACCTAACACTTGAACCCTATCATTCAAGGCTTTTCGAATAACCTCTATATGCTTTTTAGTTATTTTTTCACCCATAACTATAAGGGGTGTACCTGGTGGATATAACACTATGTTATCTCCTGCAACAAAATCTTCAGCTTCTTTAAAATTTATTTTTCTCTTATATTTATTTAGTACTTCATATGGTTCAAGAACTTTTTCATACTCTGCATTAGAATACACCGGCTTTACTTTTTCTTCTAATAGTTTTATATTACATTTATTTAATGCATTAAGCAATTTATCATAATCTTCATCAATATTAAATGGTGTAGGAATCAAAACTACATTTCTATCATTGCTCATTTCAGCTTGAATCTTATTTTCCCTTAAATATTCTAGAAGCCTGTGCCCACTAAGTCCTTGTTTAACATTTATAACAATCCTTGTATCATCAAAACAAAAATTCCTGTATCCTAAATGTTCTTCTAGGCAATGTTTGTCTATAACCCTAAATCCATCTATAGAGTTTATTCTATTTTTTAATAAGTTGATTCTATTAATCAATCTCTCATATTCTGTTGAAGCCTTATTTTTTACAAAATCTTTGCTATATTCTAATGAAAGCATAAACATATATGAGGGGCTTGTACTGCTGAATACACTAATATAAAAATTCATTTTAGGTATTAGATCAACATTGTTTATATGTAAGTATGCAGTCTGTGTAAAGCTTGGTAGAGTTTTATGAGCACTTTCTACCACTGCATCAACACCTAATTTCACTGCATTCTCTGGTAATTTATTGTTGAATCCAAAATGTGCTCCATGAGCTGAATCTACAATTAAGTATATTTTTTTCTTCTTGCAATTGTCTGCTATGCTTTTTAGGTCACATCCAATACCATAATAATTAGGATAAGTAAGTATAACTCCTTTTATATTTTTTTCTCTTTCTATTGCTGCAATAACATCTTTAGAATTATTAGGAACATCAATTCCTAATTCTGTGTTGTAACTATGCTCTAAATATATTGGCTTTAATTTTCTTAATATGATTGCATTGAATATTGATCTGTGACAACCTCTTTCAACTAAAACCTCATCACCTTCATTAAACGCAGCAAAAATCATAGCTAAATTTCCACTAGTACTCCCATTAACCAAAAAGTATGACTTCTTACTACCGTAGACATTTGATAAATCTTCTAGACATTCCTTAATCATCTCTTCTGGATGATGTAAATTGTCTAATCCATCAACTTCAGTTAAATCTGCCTTTAAGAACAAATTTAATTTATCTTCAGCTAACAGCAAGTTTTGAAAAGCTCTACCTTGTTTATGCCCTGGCATTGAAAAAGGAGCTATATCTTCATCAATATACTCTTCTATCGTTTCTAAAATACTTTTTCCCAATCTTAATTCCTCTATTTCTGATATAATTTTTTTGGCTTTGGTACATTGGCAAAAATTCTACCAATAGCTTTTCTATAATAATCATAAAGTTTACTGGAAGGAGTTATGTTTATAATAGCAGTCTCACAGCTATTACATATTGTGCTTCCATTTATTATTATACCACTACCTGCCTTGCCACATATTGCACACTTATTTTTTTCTTGCATTTCGTTTCTCCTTTATTTAATAATAACATCTTAATTCTCTCCAATAAAGTTCAATATATTCTTTATGAAATTTTTATCTATATAAATATTTTTATATGCTTTAGGAAAAAATACTTAATATATATGTAATAGGAGGAACTAACTTATGAAACAAGAAATAATATCATACTTATCTACCGAGAAAACTTCTTTATCTGAATTATGTAAATTTCTATATGATAACCCTGAAGAGAGTTATGTTGAATATAAAGCTTACGATTATATAACAAACTTTTTAAAGCAACGTCAATTTGATGTTAAATATAATTTTGAAAATATAGAAACTTCATTTTTAGCTACTAAAGGTAATGGTCACCCTAGAATATGCTTTTTATGTGAATATGATGCTGTAAAAGGCCAAGGACATTTAACTGGACATAATTTATTAAGCACTATATCTGTAGCAGCTGCCATAGGCTTAGGCCATATTATTGATAAAACTCATGGTAGTGTACACATAATAGGTTGCCCAGGTGAATACAGAGGAGGTGTTATGGAAACTTTAGTACACCAAGGTGTATTTAAAGATATGGATGTTGTTATGGTAGCTCATCCGGATGTTGTTACCAGTGAAAGCGGAACTTCATCTGCAATAATACCATTAAGTATAAAATATATAGGTTCAGAGAAATTAAGCTTTTTAAATCAAAATAAATATACAGCATTAGATGCAATACTTTTAACTTTTAATATTATTAATTCACTTTTAAAAGGTCTACCAAAGAATACAAGCATAGACTCGGTTTTATCTAAAGGTGGTTATACACCTTTATTGCAACCATTAGAAGCAGAAGCTCAGCTTTATATCCGTTCAGAATCTATGGCTACAGCAGCTAAAGTTGAAAAAAAGATTCGTGAAGGTGTTAAATTTATAGGTGATTTAATGAATCTAGAAAGTTGCGTTAGTTTAAATGACCCTCATAGTGAAGAGCTTCTAACCAATATAACATTAAGCAGGCTATGCTGTCATAATCTAAAAGAGGCAGGCATAATAGATGTTGGTCCTTTCAGAAACGTGAATTCAGGATTAAGTATTGGAGCTGTAAGCCAAAAGGTCCCTACTATCCATCCTTATATACGTATTACAGAAGATAATGTTGTACAATATGGTACAAAAGAATTTGCTCAAGCAACAATAAGTGAATTTGCCATAGAACAATCCATTAAGGCAGCATTAGCCTTATGTTACACTTCACTAGATATTATAGAAAATGAAAATTTATTAGGTGAAGTTAAAAGCGAATTTTTTGATAATAGCAAATGTACTTGCCAAATTTAATTATTATGACTGTTACTCAAACATTCAGTTAATTTTTGAGTAACAGTCTTTTTTCATACCTCCAAAACTCTTTCATGCAAACATGCAAGCAAAATACTATGGATAATTTTCATTTTATACTCTAAAATAAAACTATAAAATCTTTTATGGGGGACTATACATAATGTTAAACATATATAAAACAACTAGTGAAACTAATGCAACTCTTGAAAAATTAAATGATATAAAGCCAGGCTGTTGGATAAATTTAATTGCACCTACAGATGAAGAGTTAATATTAGTACACAAAAAAACAAATATCCCAATGGAATCTCTGATGGCTCCTTTAGATGATGAGGAAACAAGTCGTATCGAAATTGAGGATAATCATATACTTGTAATTGTGGATATTCCTTTTACTGAAGTAGAAGAAAATTCATTAACTTATGATACATATCCTCTAGGTATTATACATACTGATGATTACATATTAACCATATGCTTAAAAAATAGTAGAATATTAACCGACTTCACTTCTAGAAAAATCAAATCATTTTATACTTTTAAAAAATCTAGGTTTATACTACAAATTTTAAATAAGATATCTAGTTCATACCTACTATATCTTCGCCAAATAGATAAAAAAAGTGAAATGATTGAAAAAAAATTACAAAACTCTATGAAGAATAGAGAGCTTATCCAGCTCCACTGCTTAGAAAAATCATTGGTATATTTCTCAACTTCGTTAAAATCTAACGAAATAACTCTTGAAAAGATGTTAAAGTTAGAACTAATGCAAAAATACAATGAAGATAAAGATATTCTTGAGGACGTAATAATAGAAAATAAACAAGCTATTGAAATGACTGAAATATATAGTAATATTCTAGCTAGTACAATGGACTTTTTTGCTTCTGTTATTTCAAACAACTTAAACATAGTAATGAAAATCTTAGCATGTGTAACTATACTCATGGCTATTCCTACTATTGTAGGTGGAATATTTGGTATGAACGTTGCTTTGCCTTTAGCCGATAACCCCTATGCTTTTCATATAATAATGGTTATCACTGTATGCATCTGCTTTAGCGTAGCTTACTTTTTATATAAAAAGGATATGTTTTAAAAACATTTATTAACCAATTGTTATTATGGTGCATAAAATAATACTAGTATAAATTTGTAATGGGAGTTACCTATGATTTATCCAAGCAAATTGAAAATAGGTGATACAATAGGAATTTTTGCACCTGCTGGTTTCTACGATAAAGATCTAATGCTATCTCATATTGATAAGTTTAAAAATTTAGGATTTAATATTAAACTAGGAAGTCATTTGTTTGATACTTATAAATATCTTGCTGGCACTGACCAAAATCGAGCATACGACTTTATGGAATTGCTTCAAGATTCAGAAGTTAAAGCACTGATGGCTTTTCGAGGTGGTTATGGTTGTATTCGAATGTTACCACATATCTCTCTTGACGTGATAGTGGAAAATCCAAAAATAATTTGTGGCTTTAGTGACCTTACCGTATTGTTAAATTATATATCACAAAAAACAAATTTAATTACTTATCATGGCCCCATGATAAATTCAGATCTAACTGATATTATGACTAGAAATTCATTCTTGAATTGCCTTTGTGGCAACTATTCTACATTACCTTTAAAATTTCATTATATGCCAACTACTATATATAATCCAGCTAATGTTAATGGTACGTTAGTTGGAGGTAATCTCTCTTTAATTTGTTCTTCTTTAAGCACACCTTATGAAATTAACACTGATAATTCAATTTTACTGTTAGAAGATGTAAATGAATCCCCTTATAAAATTGATCGTTTATTATCTCAATTATTACTTTCTAGCAAACTAGATAATTGTAACGGATTTATTATTGGTTATGTAAATTATACTGATTCTGATAGTAATGATATGAACTCTGAAATTAAAGATATCATTGAAGAACTTCTTGTTCCTTTAGGAAAACCAATAATTTTAGGATATCCTTTTGGTCATAGTTATCCTAACTTATGCCTGCCTTTAGGAGCTAATGTAACTCTAGATATTGATAATAATAAATTAATTATTTCTTAAACTAACAAAAAAGTTATCCACAAAACTCTTGAAAATTAATTGTTGTTTTCCACATTCACTGTTTATATTGTTTATATATTTGCAAAATAAAAAAACCAGTATAATCTAAGTTAGAGATTATACTGGTTTTATTTGGAGGCGCCACCCAGATTTGAACTGGGGATCAAGGTGTTGCAGACCTATGCCTTACCACTTGGCTATAGCGCCATATATGGTGGCTCGAACTGGAATCGAACCAGTGACACGAGGATTTTCAGTCCTCTGCTCTACCGACTGAGCTATCGAGCCATATATTTACCTGGCGACCACTTACTCTCCCACACAGTCGCCCATGCAGTACCATCAGCTGTAATTGGCTTAACCATCCTGTTCGGAATGGGAAGGGGTGTAACCCAAAAACACATCATCACCAGATGCTTAATTTGCAGAAATTTTATATTTCTTTGCAAATTTGTACTCCTCAGCTTTGCTGAGTGAGTTTCCTAAAAGAACTTTTATGTTCTTTCAAAATTGCACACAAGTTTTATCTCTTTTTGTTAATCTATTTTATTGGTCAAGCCCTCGATCTATTAGTATCAGTCAGCTAAATATGTTACCACACTTACACCTCTGACCTATCAACCTTGTGTTCTTCAAGGGATCTTACTAGCTTACGCTATGGGAAATCTCATCTTGAGGTGGGCTTCACGCTTAGATGCTTTCAGCGTTTATCCCTTCCCGACTTAGCTACCCAGCCATGCTCCTGGCGGAACAACTGGTACACCAGAGGTCAGTCCATCCCGGTCCTCTCGTACTAAGGACAGCTCCTCTCAAATTTCCTGCGCCCGCGACGGATAGGGACCGAACTGTCTCACGACGTTCTGAACCCAGCTCGCGTGCCGCTTTAATGGGCGAACAGCCCAACCCTTGGGACCTACTTCAGCCCCAGGATGCGACGAGCCGACATCGAGGTGCCAAACCTCCCCGTCGATGTGGACTCTTGGGGGAGATCAGCCTGTTATCCCCGAGGTAGCTTTTATCCGTTGAGCGATGGCCCTCCCACGAGGTACCACCGGATCACTAAGCCCGACTTTCGTCCCTGCTCCACTTGTAGGTGTCGCAGTCAGGCTCCCTTCTGCCTTTGCACTCTTCGAACGATTTCCGACCGTTCTGAGGGAACCTTTGGGCGCCTCCGTTACTTTTTTGGAGGCGACCGCCCCAGTCAAACTGCCCATCTAACAATGTCCCGTCACCAGTTTCATGGCGCCCGGTTAGAATTCCAGTACTGTCAGGGTGGTATCCCAAGGGTGACTCCACCAAGGCTGACGCCCTGGTTTCTCAGTCTCCCACCTATCCTGTACAGACAATACCGAAACTCAATGCTAAACTACAGTAAAGCTCTACGGGGTCTTTCCGTCCAATCGCGGGTAACCAGCATCTTCACTGGTACTACAACTTCGCCGGATTTACAGTTGAGACAGTGCTCAAGTCATTACGCCATTCGTGCGGGTCGGAACTTACCCGACAAGGAATTTCGCTACCTTAGGACCGTTATAGTTACGGCCGCCGTTTACTGGGGCTTAAGTTCATACCTTCGCTTGCGCTAAGTATTCCCCTTAACCTTCCAGCACCGGGCAGGCGTCAGCCCCTATACATCAGCTTTCGCTTTAGCAGAGACCTGTGTTTTTGCTAAACAGTTGCTTGAGCCTATTCTCTGCGACCTACTCTCGTAGGCACCCCTTCTCCCGAAGTTACGGGGTCAATTTGCCTAGTTCCTTAACTGTAATTCTTCCGCCGGCCTTAGGATTCTCTCCTCACCTACCTGTGTCGGTTTGCGGTACGGGCACTATTTCTCTCCCTAGAAGCTTTTCTTGACAGCGTGGAATCAGATACTTCGGAACCGTAGTTCCTTCCCCATCACACCTCAAGATTGTTGCGACGGATTTGCCTATCACAACTCTCTAAGTGCTTAGACTAGCATCCAATAGCTAGCACATCCTATCCTCCTGTGTCACTCCATCGGTAATAACGATTAATAGTGGTATCGGAATATCAACCGATTGTCCATCACCTACGCCTTTCGGCCTCGGCTTAGGTCCCGACTAACCCTCAGCGGACGAACCTTCCTGAGGAAACCTTAGGTTTTCGGCCTGTGGGATTCTCACCCACATCTCGCTACTAATGCCAACATTCTCACTCGTAATCAGTCCACCGCTCCTTACGGTACGACTTCAGCCCGATTACGACGCTCCCCTACCCATCAGTATAACTGATGCCGTAGCTTCGGTGGTAAGTTTGAGCCCCGAACATTTTCGGCGCAGGATCTCTCGACTAGTGAGCTATTACGCACTCTTTTAATGAGTGGCTGCTTCTAAGCCAACATCCTAGTTGTCTTGGAAATCCCACATCCTTTTCCACTTAACTTACACTTTGGGACCTTAGCTGACGATCTGGGCTGTTTCCCTTTTGACCACGGATCTTATCATTCGTAGTCTGACTGCCGAACTAATAGTATATGGCATTCGGAGTTTGATAAGGTTCAGTAAGCGCTATGCCCCCTAGCCCATTCAGTGCTCTACCTCCATTACTCATATTCGACGCTAGCCCTAAAGCTATTTCGGGGAGAACCAGCTATCTCCGAGTTCGATTGGAATTTCTCCGCTATCCACAGCTCATCCCATGGTTTTTCAACACCAACGTGGTTCGGTCCTCCACGAGATTTTACTCTCGCTTCAACCTGGCCATGGATAGGTCACCCGGTTTCGGGTCTACAGCATGCAACTAGTCGCCCTATTCAGACTCGGTTTCCCTTCGGCTCCGTACCTTAAGTACTTAACCTCGCTACATACCGTAACTCGTTGGCTCGTTCTACAAAAAGCACATCATCACACTCATATGGTGCTCTGATCGGTTGTAGGCACACGGTTTCAGGTTCTATTTCACTCCCCTCCCGGGGTTCTTTTCACCTTTCCCTCACGGTACTTCTTCACTATCGGTCATCAGGTAGTATTTAGCCTTGGGAGGTGGTCCTCCCTGCTTCCCACAAGGTTTCACGTGTCTCGTGGTACTCTGGAGCAGAACTATGATCTTCTCGTTTTACTTACAGGACTATTACCTTCTACGGTGTAGCTTTCCAGCTATCTTCAATTACGATACCTTCACGTTATGTTCTGTCCGCAACCCCAGAGATAAATCTCTGGTTTGGGCTCTTCCGCTTTCGCTCGCCGCTACTTACGGAATCGAGTTTTCTTTCTCTTCCTCTAGGTACTTAGATGTTTCAGTTCCCTAGGTTTACCTCCATACAACTATTTATTCATTGTACAGTACATGGGGTTTCCCATGTGAGTTCCCTCATTCGGAAATCTCCGGATCACAGGCTATGTGCGCCTACCCGAAGCTTATCGCAGCTTATCGCGTCCTTCATCGGCTCCTGATGCCAAGGCATTCACCATGCGCCCTTTGTAGCTTGACCTCTAACAAAAAACTAACTTCGTATTACTTTGTCGCTTTCCTCGCTGCGCTGCTCACTTACCTAAGTAAGCTCCGCTGCTCGCTCGTCAGCTCCGCGTACTACTCGTTTCTTTTTTGTTGATGTGTTATCAAAACACATCGTGCCTATCTTAACAAAGTTACTAAATCTAAATTCGCATTTGAATTTGACATTTGAGATATTACATTAATGTAATTTATATACTTGTATGCAATTTTCAAAGAACATTCATATTTTATTTTAGACAATAAGTCTAAATGGTGGGTTTAAATGGACTCGAACCATCGACCTCACGCTTATCAGGCGTGTGCTCTAACCAGCTGAGCTATAAACCCATGTGGTGGAGATAAAGAGATTCGAACTCTTGACCCCCTGCGTGCAAGGCAGGTGCTCTCCCAACTGAGCTATACCCCCACATTGTTTTTCGATGCTATTAAATTTTATCTGTTTCTACTTCACTTGTCAATACTAATTTAAAAACATTTTACCAGACTATTTTTAAATTTTTGAGAGAAGATCTCTCAAAATTAAACAGAGGATAACCAGTCTTCGTTATTTATCTAAACACATGTTTCCATCACTTAGATGTTCTCCATAGAAAGGAGGTGATCCAGCCGCAGGTTCTCCTACGGCTACCTTGTTACGACTTCACCCCAATCGCTGACCCTACCTTCGGCCGCTGCCTCGCTTACGCGTTAGCTCACGGACTTCGGGTATTGCCAACTCTCATGGTGTGACGGGCGGTGTGTACAAGGCCCGGGAACGTATTCACCGCGACATTCTGATTCGCGATTACTAGTAACTCCAGCTTCATGTAGGCGAGTTTCAGCCTACAATCCGAACTGAGACAAGTTTTTGAGTTTTGCTCCACCTCACGGTATTGCATCTTTTTGTACTTGCCATTGTAGCACGTGTGTAGCCCTAAACATAAGGGGCATGATGATTTGACGTCATCCCCACCTTCCTCCTGGTTAACCCAGGCAGTCTCGCTAGAGTGCTCAACTAAATGGTAGCAACTAACAATAAGGGTTGCGCTCGTTGCGGGACTTAACCCAACATCTCACGACACGAGCTGACGACAACCATGCACCACCTGTCTTCCTGTCCCCGAAGGGACTTCCTCGATTAAGAGTAATGCAGGAGATGTCAAGTTTAGGTAAGGTTCTTCGCGTTGCTTCGAATTAAACCACATGCTCCGCTACTTGTGCGGGCCCCCGTCAATTCCTTTGAGTTTTAATCTTGCGACCGTACTCCCCAGGCGGGATACTTAATGTGTTAACGGCGGCACAGAAGGTTGGACCCTCCTACACCTAGTATCCATCGTTTACGGCGTGGACTACCAGGGTATCTAATCCTGTTTGCTCCCCACGCTTTCGAGCCTCAGCGTCAGTTATTGTCCAGAAAGTCGCCTTCGCCACTGGTGTTCTTCCTAATATCTACGCATTTCACCGCTACACTAGGAATTCCACTTTCCTCTCCAACACTCTAGACTTCCAGTTTGGAATGCAGCACCCAAGTTGAGCCCGGGTATTTCACATCCCACTTAAAAATCCGCCTACGCTCCCTTTACGCCCAGTAAATCCGGACAACGCTTGCCACCTACGTATTACCGCGGCTGCTGGCACGTAGTTAGCCGTGGCTTCCTCCACAGGTACCGTCATTATCGTCCCTGTAAACAGAGCTTTACAACCCGAAGGCCTTCATCACTCACGCGGCGTTGCTGCATCAGGGTTTCCCCCATTGTGCAATATTCCCCACTGCTGCCTCCCGTAGGAGTCTGGGCCGTGTCTCAGTCCCAATGTGGCCGATCACCCTCTCAGGTCGGCTACGCATCGTCGCCTTGGTGAGCCGTTACCTCACCAACTAGCTAATGCGCCGCGGGTCCATCTTATAGCGGATTACTCCTTTGATGATTCTACCATGCGATAAAACCATGTTATGCGGTATTAATCTTCCTTTCGGAAGGCTATCCCCCTCTATAAGGCAGGTTACCCACGTGTTACTCACCCGTCCGCCGCTAGATCGTCTTCCGAAGAAGACTTTCTCGCTCGACTTGCATGTGTTAAGCACGCCGCCAGCGTTCGTCCTGAGCCAGGATCAAACTCTCAATTTAAGTTTCAAGTTTAATCTTAGCTTTCGCTTAAAAGAATTGCTGGTCTTAAAAAAAGTTCATATGAACTATTAGTTTCCTCTGTTTAATTTTCAAAGATCTATGCAGTTTTCTCAACCGCTTAATCAGTTTATCATTGTCAAAGTATTTTGTCAATATATTTTTTATAACTTTCAAAATATAATTTTAAAAACACTTTTTGAACCTTCTCACTAGTTTTCCTAGCGACGTGTTCTATAATATCATGTTATTGAATATAATATTTAATGTCAATCACTGTTATGCACAATTAAATTAAATTTTCTTTATTTTTCTTTACTTTTCTAAAAATAGCCTATATAGATACACTTGGACCTGTTTATATATTTAGTGTAAATATTTTATATGCTAAATTCAATTCAAAAATAGATATTTATGATACAATAATAACAAATCAACTTATCTCAATAAGGAGGTATAAAAAATGAAGAAATCTATACTAACACTTTTAATAATATCTACTTTAAGTTTTGTTTCTTGCAGTTCAAGTAGTTCAAGTAACTCTGCAAACGCCAATAGTACTAAGAGTTCTACTATTACTGTTGATCCTAATTCAACTAGCAATTCATCTGCAACTACTAGTACACCAAGCAACAAAACTCCCCTAGTTCTTGCTTCTGGATATACTGAATCCTCACCATTCATAAAAATTGATAATGATTTATACGCTGCTAAATGGAGCGATAACTACAAAGTTTATGATTTCAATTGGTCAGATTCAAATTCAGTGTATGATTTTACTAAAATAAAACGGAATTTGCTATTTCAATCTAGTGAAATGATAGCTAGTGATAAAAACATAATTTATTCTAATATGAATGACAGCAATAAATTATACATATATAATACAAAAACAAATAGCAATACCAAAATAAGCAATGATTCCGCAACTAATCTAATTCTAAATAATACAGACTTATATTATTTAAATACCTCAGACAGAAAAATATATAAAACTTCTGTGGATGGCAGCAAAAAGCAAGTTTTGATGCAGATTTCCGCAGGAAAGTTTGTGTTATCTAACAATTACATACTATATCAAAATATAGATGATGGATATAAATTATATGCTTATTCTATTTCAAATGGCACCAATATAAAAGTATCCGACTTTGCTGTGGAGAGTTTCACATTTAATGATAAAGTGATTTTTTGTGTAAATTCTTCTGATAATGATGCTTTATATACCATTGATAATTCTACTTATGAAGCAAGAAAAATATTAGATTATCATTGCGAGTCAGTAAAATCCTATAAAAATAAAATATATTATATAAATAAAAATGATATGGACTATTTGCATGTTTTATCTGCTCCAAAAGGTACTCCTGAAACTTATACCTCTTCAGCAGTTGATAAAACAAGCATAAATGAATACCATTTTGTAGATACATTAATATTCTATCCACCTAACACTTCAAAGAATAGTATCCTAAATACTAAAGCTCAATAAAGCAACATAACTTAAACATAAAAAGCAACAGCATAGTTAAAATCTTTGATTTAAACTACACTGTTGCTTTTTCACTTTATATAAGCATCTAATTTTATTACAGTCGGCTCAGGTTTTATATAAATAACTTTTGTTATAATTAAAGACTGTTAACTATATCTTTAAACTTATTTCCTCTAACCTCAAAATTAGGGAACATATCAAAACTTGCACAAGCTGTTGAAAGGTATACTATGTCTCCATCTTCAGCTACTTTTTTACATGCAAGTACAGCCTCATCTAAATTTTCAACTATTGTCATAGGTATATGGATCCCCCTAGCATTAAGTTTATCAAATTCAGCCTTTATCTTTTCCTTTGTTGCTCCAAGTAAGACTAAATGCTTTATCTTACTATATCCCTCTGTTGCTAGAGGCTCAAAAGATATATGCTTGTCATATCCACCTGCTATCAAAATAACCTTTTGATCAAAAGCTTTTAATCCTGCTAAAGTTCTTGTAGGAGTTGATGCTATAGAATCATTATAGTATTTAACATTATCTAACTCTCTTACAAATTCACATCTGTGTTCAACACCACCAAAACTTTCAGCAACCTTCTTCATAGTTTCAATTGATACACAATCATATGTTGCTGCAAAAGCAGCTAAATAATTTTCTACATTATGCATACCTCTTATGATTATATCCTCTGCTTTGCATACTGCCTTATTATCCACATACAATATACCATCTTTATAGTAAGCTCCATTTTCAATTTCTCTCTTTGAACTAAATTCTAACACTTTCCCTTTTGCTTCTTTTGCAAATCCATAAGCAATTTGATTTTCTCTATTAACAATAAGCACATCTGTATCATTTTGATATTTAAAAATGTTCTTTTTTGCTTCTATATACTCATTCATATCTTTATGCATATCTAAATGATTTGGACTCATATTAGTTACAATTGCCACATCCATTTGAGTATTCATAGTCATAAGTTGAAAACTTGAAAGTTCTAGTACGACTTTATCTTCTGCTGATATTTCTTCGATATTTGAAAACAAAGGAGTTCCTATATTGCCCCCAACCCAAGTTTTAAACCCTTGTTCTTTCAATAATTTTGATATAATTGTAGTAGTTGTGGTTTTTCCATCACTACCTGTAATTCCATATATTTTAGCTTTACAATACCTAGTGAACTCCTCCATTTCTGATGTTATGTAGGATCCTTCATTTTTAACCTTAACTAAAGCATCACAGTCTATTCTCATAGAAGGTGTTTTAAACACAACGTCAAAACCACTTAAATTATCTAAATAATTTTCACCCAACACTAAAACTACACCTTTAGTTTCAAAATCTACTGATACTTCACCTAATTGCTCTTTTGTCTTTTTATCAAAAGCAGTTACTTTAGCTCCTAGCTTTAGTAAAAAATTAATAAGAGGGATGTTACTTACTCCTATCCCTACTACAGCTACCTTTTTGCCAGCAATATATTCCTTAAATTCATTAAAATCTTTTCTCATATTAACCCTCCACATATATTCATTTCATTTAGCCAACTCCAAAAAACAAGTAAATCAATACACTAGTTGGACTTGTTATTTATTTTCGGATGCTTGTTTTCTATAAACATAAGAATATATAAATATAAAAATATTTATATATTTTTATATTTATGATTATATCATCTTAAATGTACCTGTTCCATTTCAATCCTTATAACTTATTAACCTCGGAAAAACATAAATTATAAACAAGCACTACCTTACATATTCTTTACATCTTGCACACATATATACAAAGAGATTCCACTTTTACAAAATGGAATCTCTTTAAAAATATTAGAAGTCTAATCTGCTTTCAATATAGCTTTCTAACTCATCAATCTTTATTCTTACTTGTTCCATTGTATCTCTATCTCTTACAGTTACAGATTTATCTTCTAATGTATCAAAATCCACTGTAATACAGAAAGGTGTTCCGATTTCATCTTGTCGTCTATATCTCTTTCCTATACTTCCAGTTTCATCAAACTCTAAATTAAACTTCTTGCTTAATTTAGCATAAACTTCTGTAGCTTCTTCTGAAAGCTTTTTAGAAAGTGGTAATATAGCTGCCTTATATGGTGCTATAGAAGGATGTAAATGTAATACTGTTCTTATATCTCCACCTTCTAATTCCTCTTCATCATAAGCATCTATTAAAATTGCTAATGCTGCTCTATCTGCACCCAATGATGGTTCTATACAATATGGAACATATTTTTCATTAGTTGTTGGATCAAGGTAACTCATATCTTGACCTGAATGTTCTTGATGTCTCATTAAGTCATAGTCAGTTCTATCTGCTACGCCCCAAAGTTCACCCCAACCAAATGGGAATAGATATTCTATATCAGTTGTAGCTTTTGAATAGAATGATAATTCTTCCTTAGCATGATCTCTTAATCTTAGGTTTGATTCATTTACGCCTAAAGATAATAAGAAGTTCTTGCAATATGCTCTCCAGTAATCAAACCATTCTAAATCTGTACCTGGTTTGCAGAAGAATTCTAATTCCATTTGCTCAAATTCTCTTGTTCTAAATGTAAAGTTTCCTGGTGTTATTTCATTTCTAAAAGACTTACCAACTTGAGCAATACCAAATGGTACTTTCTTTCTTGATGATCTTTGAACAGCCTTAAAGTTAACAAATATACCTTGAGCTGTTTCAGGTCTTAAATAAATCTCTGATTTAGCATCTTCTGTTACACCTTGGAATGTCTTAAACATTAAGTTGAACTTTCTAATATCAGTGTAATTTAACTTTCCACACTTTGGACATACTATGTTGTTGTCTTTAATGTATTGCATTAATTGTTCATTTGACCATCCATCTGCTGATGCTACTTCTGCACCTTGTGCTGTCATAAAATCTTCTACAATTTTATCAGCTCTATATCTTGTTTTACATTCCTTACAATCCATTAATGGATCTGAGAATCCTCCAACATGACCTGTAGCAACCCAAACTTCACTATTCATTAAAATTGCACAATCAACTCCAACATTATATGGACTTTCTTGAACAAACTTTCTCCACCATGCTTTTTTTACGTTATTCTTGAATTCCACTCCTAAAGGACCGTAATCCCATGAGTTTGCCAATCCACCGTAAATATCTGACCCTGGGAATATAAAACCTCTATTTTTACAAAGAGCTACTATCTTATCCATAGTTTTTTCTACTGCCATTTTTACTACCTCCAATATTATTAAATTAATTTATTTTAATTTTGCCAATAAAAAAAAGACCTCAAGCTTAAGGGACGAAAAAATTTCCGCGGTTCCACCCTTTTTGGCTTTAGCCCATCTCTCAACTACTTACACTCAAAAGTTCCCTTCCCTATAATCTTTTAATGATTCACATCACCCATCATCTTTCTTAAAAAATCTTATAAGTACTCTTCCTTATCATCGTGTATATTAAATTATATCTAACATTGTAAATCAATTAGTTATATATGTCAATACAGTGGTTTTATTTAAACACACTTTTTAATATCGCAACATATCAATTTAATTTTTATAAGCTTACACTTCTAAATCCATTAAAAAATTAAAGTCACAAATATATTGTGCCGTCTATCTTCTGTTTAAATTTGACGACATAAAATTCAATCTAAAGCATAATAACCTACAAGCTTTATAATTTCTCAAAACAAAAAGCTGATTTAAGGATACTTAATATCTTTAAATCAACTTTCTAATAAAATAATGGCTCCGCGAAGAGGATTCGAACCTCCAACCTATCGGTTAACAGCCGAGTGCTCCACCGTTGAGCTATCGCGGAATATTACTTACATTTTTAATTATAGCATCTAAATTTGCAAATGCAATAGGTTTTTAAAAGAATTTTCAAACAATTTAATATGTTTGTAGTTAGCCACAATATATTGCAAAAACAACCTATAGCGCTCAATGATTATATTATGTCAAGCTCTATAGGTTGTTATTCATAAACTTAATTATTGAATTACCTTCATTGTTGGGAATAGTATAACATCTCTTATTGATGCAGAATCAGTTAATATCATAACCAATCTATCTACTCCAAAACCTAAACCACCTGTTGGAGGCATACCTGTTTCTAATGCACTCATGAAATCTTCATCTATTTCATAAGCTTCATCATCTCCAAGTTCTCTTTCTTTCTCTTGTTGAGCAAATCTATCTCTTTGGACTATAGGATCATTTAATTCTGAGTATGCATTACATACTTCTCTACCGTATATAAATCCTTCAAATCTTTCTGTAAATTCTTCATTTCCTCTCTTTTTCTTTGTAAGAGGTGATATTTCAACTGGATAATCAACTATAAATGTTGGTTGAATCATTTTATCTTCACAGAATTCTTCAAATAGAGCATTTAAAACTTCACCCTTAGTTACAGTACTTAAATCCTTCTTAAACTCTAATCTCTTTTCTTTAGCAATTTGTTGAGCTTCAGCATCATCCTTTATGCTGTTATAGTCTATGCCAGCATATTCTTTAACTGCATCAACCATAGTTATTCTTCTCCATGGTGGAGTCATGTCTATTTCAGTTCCTTGATAAGTAATCTTTGTTGTTCCATTTACTTTTTCACAAGCATATGCAGCAACATTCTCCATTATATCCATCATATCATTATAATCAGCAAAAGCTTGATATAATTCTATCATAGTGAATTCTGGATTGTGTCTTACATCCATTCCTTCATTTCTGAAGTTTCTTCCAAGATCATATACCTTTTCGAAACCACCTACTATACATCTCTTTAAATGTAATTCTGTAGCTATTCTTAGGTACATATCCATATCTAACGTATTATGATGAGTTACAAATGGTCTAGCAGATGCTCCACTAGCTATTGTTGTTAATATAGGAGTTTCAACTTCAATAAATCCTCTATTATCAAGGAATTCTCTTATACCTTGGATAATTTTAAATCTCTTATAGAAAGTACTCTTAACTTCTGGATTAGTAATTAAGTCAACTTCCCTTTGTCTGTATCTTAAATCTGGATCCTTTAATCCATGCCACTTTTCTGGTAATGGCTTTAATGATTTAGAAATTAATTGAAAACCTGTTACGTGTACAGAAACTTCCCCAGCTTTAGTTCTAAAAACTGTTCCTTCTGCACTAACCCAGTCTCCCAAATCATAAGTCTTAAATTCTTTAAGATTTTCTTCTCCAACATCATTAATCTTTAAAAATAATTGTATTTTTCCATCTCTGTCTTGTAAGTCAGCAAAAATAACCTTACCTTGACCTCTTTTAGACATAAGTCTACCCGCAACTGTGACTACTTGATTTTCTAAAGTTTCAAAATTGCCTTTTATTTGTTCTGAATTATGAGTTTTTTCTACTTTGTAAACATCAAAAGGATCTTTTCCTGCTTGTTGTAGTGAAACTAATTTCTCTCTTCTTATTCTCTCCTGCTCATTAAATTGAGCTTCCAACTCACTTAAGTTTATCTCTTCATTATCCATTTGAATACATCCTTCCTAATTAATCTCTTCTAATTTCTAAAACCTTAAATTTTGAAGTTCCACCTGGAACAACTACTTCTATTTCATCATCTACTTTTTTACCAATTAGAGCACTTCCAACTGGTGACTCATTTGAAATTTTATATTCCATTGGATCTGCTTCAGCAGAACCCACTATTGAGTATACCACTTCTTCTTCAAATTCGTAATCATAAACTTTAACTTTTGAGCCTACAACAACTGTATCTGTAGGTATTTCTGATTCATCTACAACTGTAGCATTTTTTAACATATTCTCTATTTGAAGAATTCTTCCTTCTGTAAACGCTTGGTCATTCTTTGCTTCATCATACTCTGAATTTTCACTTAAATCTCCATAACCAAGTGCAACTTTAATCTTCTCTGTTATTTCTTTTCTTTTTGTAGTCTTTAAATATTCTAATTCATTCTCTAATTTTTTTACACCTTCATATGTCATAACATATTTTTTTTGTTCGCTCATATTATTCTCCCCTTTGACAATTATGCTCTATAATTTTACTTTATAATATAAATAAAATAATGTTTAATTAGTGCAAATTACTCTATTGTAAACTTATTTTACCTATTATAAATCAGTGAATTTTATCTGTCAACTAACTATTAATATATACTCAATTATATTGAAAGAAGGAAATTCACATTTATATGTTAATAGATTATTCTATGTTCATTACATTAATTCTTACTTTCAAAATTATTTTTTAAATAATTCTTATAATCTAACAGTATCTTTCTTACTTCTTCACTATCATTTTGTTTATTAATTTCTTCTTTAATATCTGTACAATTTTTAAGTCCTTTGATATACCAAGCTGCATGTTTACGCATCTCTCGTACAGCCTTATGTTCACCATCATACTTTAATGATAACTCATAATGCCTTATAGCCATATCAATCTTTTCCCAAGCTTCTGGATATATTACTTCTTCTCCACTTATCTTCTGAAGTATTTGTTTGAATATCCAAGGATTGCCCATGCTTCCTCTTGCCACCATTATTCCATCGCAATTAGTAAGCTGTTTTAGACTAAGAGCATCTTCCGGAGTGAAAACATCACCATTTCCTATAACAGGTATTTTCACTTTATTCTTAACTTCACCTATTATATCCCAGTCTGCCTTTCCTTCATACATCTGCTCTCTTGTTCTTCCATGAACCGCTATGACATCTGCACCTGCATCTTCCATAATTTTAGCAAATTCTACTGCATTAACTGTATCTGCAGTAAACCCTTTCCTAAACTTTACTGTCACAGGTTTATTAGATACCTTTTTCACTGCTGATACTATATCATAAGCTAACCATGGACTTTTCATTAATGCAGAACCTTCTCCATTTTTAACTATCTTAGGTGCAGGACAACCCATATTAATATCAACAATGCAAAAATTATCATTCTCATTAAAATATTTTTCAGTTACATAAGCCATTATCTTAGGATCATTGCCAAACATTTGGATAGCCACTGGTTTTTCTTCATCTGCTACCCTCATAAGTTCTTTTGTATTTTGACTTTCATAATATAAGGCCTTTGCACTAACCATCTCAGTATATACAAGTCCACATCCCATTTCCTTGCATAAACCTCTAAAAGATATGTCGGTTACACCTGCCATAGGAGCTAAAAATACATTATTTTCAAATTCTAAATTTGCTATTTTCATATTTAGCCTTACTCCCTATTTTTTTCATACAAAATTCTAAGACCTTCTAAAGTAAGATTAGTATCTACCTTATCTATAACTTCAGTTTCACTTGCTATTAATTTTGCAAGACCTCCTGTAGCTAATACAAATGGATTTTCTTCTCCTAAATCCATCATTTCCTTTTTCATTCTTTTTACTATATACTCTACTTGCCCTATGTATCCGTAAATTATACCTGCTTGCATACTGCTAATGGTTGTTTTACAAATCACATTGCCTGGCTTCTCTAATTCAACTCTTGGTAATTTAGCAGCTCTTTCAAACAATGCATCAGAAGCTATTCTAATTCCTGGACATATGTTACCACCTAAATAATTTCCCTTCTTAGTTAAAGCACAAAAGGTTGTGGCTGTTCCAAAATCTATTATAATTGTTGGTCTCTTATATATTTCATGAGCTGCTACTGCATTTACTATTCTATCAGCACCAACTTCCTTTGGATTATCATATTTAATATTTATCCCTGTCTTTACCCCTGGACCTACTATTATAGGTTCTTGCTTAAAGCATTTTCTTATCATATGCTCAAAAGAATACATTATATTTGGGACAACTGAAGAAATAATAACCCCTTCTATTTCATTTGGATCTATCTTTGCATTGTGAAATAATTGCATTACTTGGATAGAATATTCATCTGATGTCTTTTTTGAATCTGTTGATATTCTCCAGCTTGTAATAAACTCATTATTACTATGCACTCCCAAAACTATATTTGTGTTGCCTACATCTACTAATAGAACCAACATTTACACCACCTTAATATAATTAAAAGTAGCCTTTTTGGCTACATTCAAATTTCATTGCAGAAAATACTTTTCTTTTAGTTAAATTTTTATCATTTTAATTTTAACAGGTTAGTACTTTTTGTCAAGTTCATTTATCATGAAAAAATTAGGGGTTAAAATAACCCCTAAAATACATATTTTTAAATCAAGTTTGATTATATATTATTATACATTATATATTCTCTTTTTATGGTGAATATATACCTATTAAAACAATCCTACTATCTCTCCACTTTCTAATATATCCATCTTATTTGCTGCTGGAGCCTTTGGTAATCCAGGCATTGTCATTATGCTACCTGTTTGAACCACTATGAATCCTGCTCCATTTGATACTCTAACTTCCTGAACAGTTATTTCAAAACCTTCTGGTCTACCAAGAAGTGATGGATTATCTGATAATGAATACTGAGTTTTTGCCACACAGATTGGTAGTTTATCTAAATTGAAGCTTTCAATTTCTTTAATCTGTTTTTGAGCTGCTCCAGTAAATGATACTCCTGCTGCTCCATATATTTCTTTAGCTATAGTTGATATCTTATCTTTTATGCTATCTTTTTCATCATATAATACTGAGAAATTTGATTTTTCTTCTTCCATGGTTTGAAGTACTTTTCTTGCAAGATCTCTTCCACCTTCTCCACCTTTTTCCCAAACTTCAGATAAAGAAACTTTTACATTTCTTTCTTTACAGAAATCTTCAATATATTTCAATTCAGCTTCACTGTCTGCTATAAACTTATTTATTGCTACAACTACTGGCACGTTAAACTTCTTAATGTTTTCAATTTGTTTTTCTAAGTTAGCAATTCCCTTTGATAATGCTTCTAAATTTTCTGCGCCTAAATCTTCTTTTTTAACTCCGCCATGATTCTTTAAAGCTCTAACTGTAGCTACCAAAACTACACAATCCGGCTTTAAGCCACCATATCTGCACTTAATATCAAAGAACTTTTCTGCTCCAAGATCAGCGCCAAAACCTGCTTCTGTAACTGCTACATCACCTAATTTCAATGCCATCTTTGTAGCAATTATAGAATTACAGCCGTGAGCTATATTAGCAAAAGGTCCCCCATGAATAATTGCAGGTGTATTCTCTAAAGTTTGAACCAAGTTAGGTTTTATAGCATCCTTCATAAGTAAAGCCATAGCTCCCTGTACCCCTAAATCTTTAGCATACACTGGATTTCCTTCATAGTTATGTGCTACTAATATATTTCCCATTCTTTCTTTTAAGTCACTTAAACTTGTAGATAAACATAGGATTGCCATAATTTCTGAAGCAACAGTAATCATAAATCCATCTTCTCTTACAAAACCATTTGGTTTTCCACCAAGTCCTACAACTATATGTCTTAATGCTCTGTCATTCATATCCATAACTCTTTTAAAAATTATTTTTCTTGAATCTATCCCTAAGACATTTCCTTGATGAATATGATTATCTATAGCTGCTGCGAGAAGGTTATTAGTACTAGTTATAGCATGCATATCACCTGTAAAATGAAGATTTATATCTTCCATAGGGACAACTTGAGCATATCCACCACCAGCAGCTCCTCCTTTAATACCAAAAACAGGCCCAAGTGATGGCTCTCTTAATGCTATTACTGCCTTTTTATTTTCCTTCCACATTGCTTGACCAAGACCTACTGTTACTGTAGATTTTCCTTCTCCAGCCGCAGTAGGATTTATTGCAGTAACTAAAACTAATTTTCCGTCTTGCTTATTTTCGGCATTCTTCAATACATCCAATCCAATTTTGCATTTATACTTGCCATAAAGTTCAATATCATCTTCTGATAGCCCTATTTTTTCTGCTATTTTTACTATTGGCTCCATTTTTGCCCCTTGTGCAATTTCAATATCTGTTTTAAACATTCTCCAATCACTCCTTACAATTATAAATCGCCTTTCCCGAACATTATCTTTAAAATACTTGTTTATATTCGAATTATAACATTTATTTATCGCCAAAACAACTTCTTTGTACGTGATTTATGTTTAAGATAATCGTACAACTTATTATAAACATCTAGAAGTAAATGACACCCCAAATATGTCTTATGTAATTATAAAACTTTTAAGTAAAAAAAAATACCCTCTACACAAATAAATGTAAAGGGTATTTTGACATATTAAGAATTTTGGAATATTTCTTCAAATTCATCTGCTTGAAGCTTTTCTTTTTCAATTAGCGCTTCAGCAACTCTATGCAGTCTATTCATATTTTCTTTTAATATTTTCTCTGCTTGAACATAAGCATTATCGATGAACATCTTAACCTCTGCATCAATTTCAGCGCTTATCTCTTCACTAAAGTTTCTTTCTTTGCCCAAATCTCTACCTAAAAATACTTCATCATGGCCAGTTCCAAATGAAATTGGACCTATCTTATCACTCATACCGTATTCCATGACCATCTTCCTAGCAATGTTACTAGTTCTATCTATATCATTCTTAGCTCCTGCACTAATATCTCCTATAACTAACTTTTCTGCTGCTCTTCCTCCTAAAAGACTAACCATCTCATCAAGTAAATAAGACTTCGATATATGAGATCTATCATCTGTTGGTAATGGCATTGTATATCCTGCAGCCATTCCTCTAGGAATTATACTTATCTCATGTACTGGATCTGCATTTGGTAAAACTCTCATTATAATCGCATGACCAGCCTCATGATATGCTGTAATCCTCTTATCTGCTGCACTAATAACTCTACTCTTTTTCTCTGTTCCTACAGTCACTCTAGTCATAGCATCTTCTAATTCTGGCATATTAATTTGACGCTTATCTCTTCTTACTGCTAAAAGCGCTGCTTCATTTGTTAAGTTTTCTATATCAGCGCCTGTAAATCCAGGAGTTATCTTAGCTAAAACTCTAAGATCTACATCATCACCTATTGGTTTATTTTTAGTATGAACTACCAAAATCTCTTCTCTTCCTTTTACATCTGGTGCTCCTACCACTATCTGTCTATCAAATCTTCCTGGTCTTAATAATGCTGGATCTAAAACATCAGGTCTATTTGTAGCAGCTATCATAATGATACCTTCATTCACACCAAATCCATCCATTTCAACTAGAAGTTGATTCAATGTTTGTTCTCTCTCATCATGACCTCCGCCGTAACCAGCACCTCTTTGTCTACCTACAGCATCTATTTCATCAATAAAAACAATACAAGGTTGATTTTTCTTAGCTTGCTCGAACATATCTCTAACTCTTGATGCCCCAACACCAACAAACATCTCTACGAAGTCTGACCCTGAAATCGTAAAGAATGGCACACCTGCTTCACCAGCAATAGCTTTTGCTAATAATGTCTTACCTGTTCCTGGAGGGCCAACTAAAAGCACTCCCTTCGGTATTCTTGCTCCCATTTCTATATACCTATCCGGCTGCTTTAAGAAATCTACTATTTCAGCAAGTTCTGTTTTTTCCTCATCTGCTCCTGCAACATCTTTAAAAGTAACTTTTTTATTATCTGGCAATGCCATTTTAGCTCTACTCTTACCAAAATTCATGACGCCTCGGTTTCCACCGCCACCGCCTTGAGTCTGTTGCATGAACACAAAGAAAACTACTAAACATATTATCAGTATAAATAGCATAGGTAAAATCTGCATCCAAACTCCCATATTGCTAGGTGGTTGAAATGACACTTTTACATTAGATTTAAAATTATCCTTCATAAGAATATTTAATGTATCTATTGGTACATATGTGTTGAAAGTCTGACCATTGGTAAGAACTCCCTCAACTAACATCTTATCTTCTTTTACATTTATACTTTTTACTTCATCACCAATCCATTTTTGTTGGAATTCGTTATATGGTATATTCTGCCCTGTATCCACTGTATTGAATATAAACAATGCTGTTATTACAACAAATACACTGACAAGAACATATGTTGTTAAAGTTGAATATTTCTTCATTGGGTTTTCCCCCTCTCCTTCTAGTTATTTATAATTTTATGTTTATATACATTTAAGTTATTTTTCATAAACTGATCTTTTTAGTATGCCTATGTATGGTAAATTTCTATACTTCTCAGCATAATCAATTCCATAACCCACGATAAATTCATCAGGAACTTCAAAACCTTGATACTTTACATCTATATCAACTTTTCTTCTTGCAGGCTTATTAAGTAATGTTACAATTTCTATGCTTTCAGCATTTCTTTCTTTTAGATACTTTTGTAGATAATTTAAAGTTACACCTGAATCAACAATATCCTCAACTAATAATATATGCTTTCCTTTTATATCATTATCTAAATCCTTTAGTATTTTTACTACTCCTGAACTTTCTGTAGAATTTCCGTAACTCGATACTGCCATGAAATCTAATTCACATTGTGTAGTAATATTCTTAAGTAACTCAGCAGCAAAAACAACAGAACCTTTCAGAACACCAACAACCAAAAGTTCTTTCCCTTCATAATCCTTGCTAATCTGTTGTCCTAATTCCTTAACTCTACTGATTACTGCTTCTTCTGATATTAATATTTCTTGTATATCCTCTTTCATAGTTTAATTCCTTTCTTCTAATTTTATTTGAAGTATTTTTTTTGTATTACCTTTTACCTTAAAAGAGTCACTTATTTTAACACCAACAACCCATGCTATCTCATTATCAAATTGGATTACAGGTATAGCCTCTCTTTCATCTTTGGGTATCTTCTCATTAATAAATATATCCTTTAGTTTCTTGGAATTAGTCATCCCCAGAGGAACAATTTTATCCCCATCTTTTCTGTACCTTATTATTACATTATTAATATTATCACAGTTAAAATACTTTATTAAACTATTATTTTTAAAATCAATATTTTTATTTTCCATGATAGATATATTAATACTGTATTTATTAAAACTTATATTAATTCCTTCTTCAGAAACTTGCTCACAAATATTTTCTAAAATTACTTCTTTAATTTCCCTATCATTATCTCTGTTTTCAACTTCTTTTATTGATTTATTTATTATTTTAATATTCCCATAAGAATTTACTACAATTATATTATTAGGAAGTTCTATAGAGCTTCCTGTTCTATTCTTTTGCAACTCTATAATACTTTCTATATGCTTTTGTTCAAAATTTTTACTAACTCCAGAAATATCAGTTAAGACATACTTTATACATCTCGTAAGAATTGCTTCATGTTCTTGAAAAAGTCCATTATCTAGTATTCCTTGATAAGCATCCTTTTTATCATATTTATTTTTTAATATATCTTCTGATAACTTATCTAGGTATTCATTATCCCTAGCAGCGATCTTCCCAAATCTATTTATAGTATTTATAATATCTTGGTTAAAATTTTCTTTAAGAAACGGTAATAGCTGCAACCTTATTTTATTTCTCTTATATACTGTTTCATTATTAGTTTTATCAATTCTAGGACATAGATTGTTATTTTCACAATAATTCTCAATTTCTTCTCTACTTAAACAAAGAATAGGTCTGATAAACTTATTCTCTCTTACCGGCCTTATTCCTACCATTCCTTCCAAGCTACTTCCTCTTATCAATCTCATTAATATGGTTTCTGCTTGATCATTAGAATTATGAGCAATTGCTATCTTATCTATGTTTTCTGATTGAACTATCTCTTCAAAGAAACTATACCTTTCTTCTCTTCCTGCTAATTCAGTTGAAATTCCTTTTTCTTGAACAATCTTATTTATATCTACACGTTTTACAAACAACTTTACATCATTTTTTGTACAAAATTGCTTAACATAATTTTCATCCTCTTCAGCTTCTACCCCTCTAAGCATATGATTAACATGTGCTGCATATAGCTGTAATTTATATTTATCCTTTAGATTAATTAATATATGCATTAAACAAATTGAATCTGGGCCACCAGATAAAGCAACTAATATTTTCTGTCCTTTTTCAAACATTTTATTTTGATTTATATAGGCTTCAACCTTACTTATCAATGCCAAACACATCCTAATTTTATTTGTTTATTCTCATTATACATTATTTTCTCATATAAACAACTCAAAGTAAAATAATCAAAATAAAAATAGGACATTTATACTGTCCTATCTTTTTTGGTATTATGGTCTTAGCATCATACATTTCTAAAATAATTATGTGTTAATATTTTATGAAATTTATATTGCATAAACCTTTGATACAACCACCGTCATATCATCTTTAACTTTACCACCATTCAATTCCTTAGCCTGTTCTAAAATCTCAATTGCTAACTCTTTAGGACTTTTAATTTTACTTTGTTCAAGAAATGCTTCAAGCCATCTAAAGTTACTCTTTTCAGTTCCAACATCCAATATTCCATCACTAATAGTTATTATCATATCCCCATTAGAGACCTTTTTTTCAACTATATCTGCATCTGGATTATCTAAAATACCAAATGGCAATGTTTTAGAACTAATTGTCTGTACTCCCTTAGCTTTTTTTATAAAACTCTCCACAGCTCCTATCTTAATAAAGTTTGTTTCGCCTGTATATAAATCTATATTTTGCATATCTAGTGTTGCAAACTTTTCATCTTCTGAAAATTTCATTGTCATAACTGAATTAACAGCATTTATAGCAGTTAAATTAGAGAATCCAGCCTTTATAAACTTCTCCATAAGTTCCACAATTGATTTACTCTCTTCACCTGCCTCTTGACCTGAACCCATACCATCACTAACTATAATACTATAATTACCACCACTAGTTTTACCAAAACTAAAACTATCTCCTGTGCAACTTTCCCCATCCTTACATGCAACAGCAGAATAAGAAGAAATATAAAACTTTGGAGTTTCTTCAATAAGAATAGTACATTTTTTAGTTGAAGGATCTATTACACATCCATCTCCACCAATACTCATATTGGCCCCAATTGCATTATTTATAATAGGCAAAATGTTTTTAACACATTTATGCTCTCCACCACATTCATCTATTATAACTTTTATATTTAACCTCCCATTTTTATCATTGTAACAAAGTACATCATCATACTTAATATTAAATCTATTTAAAGCCTTAAATACGCTTCTTTCAACATCACTGCATATACTTATATCTTTATTGAAATCATCCACCAATTCACCTACAGTTACAGCCATATTATTAATTTGTGAAGCCAATATCTTTCTTCCTTCACTCAACCTTTTTCTCCACACTTCATTTAATATGTGATTTTCCACCAACTCCTCTGCATTTTTTATTAAATTATATTTCTTTAAACATTTCTTCTCTAACGCTAATGGAAATTCCTTATTTCCTTCCTCATAGTTTTGAATCAATTGTGAAAATTCTGTATAAGTAGAATGAAACTCTCTGCGCCAACATATATTTCTCATATCACAATTTGAACATACTCTATCTCCTAAATTTTCAATAAGCGCTGTTCCCTTACTTTGTAATAGTAGCTTCTCATTATCTGATAATCCATTTAAAATTACAGACATAGAAGATATCACCTCAGTAAAATCATTGAGTCTTCCAGAAAACTCTTCTTTAAGCTTATTAAAATGAAATATATTAAACTTATCTTCCTTAACATCGTTATCTAGTTCAGCTGTAATATTCTTCAGAAAATTTTTAGGTATGATTGCAAACACAATTATGCTAGTTGTAATTTCAATTAAAATTTTTATATCAAAAGTTTTGGCATATACATTTAATACTACATATATAATTACTCCAGCTATCGATGCAAATAGTTTTCCTGTATCTTTAAATATACCTACTACAAACGCACATAATCCATACACGCTAACTAGCTGCAACATATTGTTTGAAGATATTCCTATAACTACCCCCATTATTACGCCAGCAGTTGCTCCTATAGTTCCTCCCAAAGAATAAGAAACTATAAAAAGAAATATTATGGCTAATATATTTTTTATACTGATTCCATATACATTAATATCACCTATTCCTGATAATACTAAACAAAGTATTAATGTCATCGCTATTATTTCTTCACTAATAAAATAGTGATTTGTATTTATATCTTCAAAACATCTTATTGCAAATCGTATTATATAGTAAATTGGATATATTAGTACAGTTTGTATTATTGAAATAAATATTACAGAGTCTATTGAAAAATGGTTTACAAAATATCTATAAAAAATCATTGTCATGGCTATAATGAAGAAATTAATAAATACAGTTACATTATTTTTTAATTGTTTTATTGGCATCAATTTTAATATTAACATTAAGCTTAATATGCTTATATATAACGGATCCTCACTATTCCTATTATAAATTGATATATACCCAATCAAACTTCCCATAAATACTAATAAAGACTCTTTCTTTTCTCTTTCTAATAAAATTGCCATAGTAAAAGCTATTCCAAAAGGTGCTATATTATCTATAGATGTTATATCTAGCGTAATAACTACCCTACTAATTAAAAATGCCGTTAATACCTCTATAATAAACTTCACAGGAGAAGTAACTTCCCCTATATAATTCATACCATCTTCTTTTCTTAATCTTTTATATGATTCTACCTCTACCCCATATTGCATATCTGTATTTCCTCCTATCTGCTAATGTAAACACATTATAACAAAACCCATTGGAAATAAATGTCATTATATGAGCCGAATTTTTTTTTTCGTATGACCATATTCTATTGATTTCTATTTTTTTATTATTATATATATCTTTTTATCTTTCAGAATTTCAAGTCTAATATTCAAATAATTATCCTTAATGTAACATAAACCTTAATTTAATAATGTTTCTTAATACTAAAACTTTTATTAGAGTAATATGTCGCTTAAATTTGTATATTGGATATATTTGTAAACAAGTTTTGTTCTATTTTTTTATTTTATGCATAATCTAATATACCTATTTTTTAATTACAACAAAAAACTGCATTGAAATTATTAATTAATTTCAATGCAGCTTTATAATTAAGCCTTATCATTGTAGGGAGAGTATTTCAAGCTAGAATCTTACGACTATCAATCTAAAGAACTAACAACTACTCCATCCTATACTATTGGTGCCGAAGACCGGAATCGAACCGGTACGATGTTTTAGCATCGCAGGATTTTAAGTCCTGTGCGTCTGCCAGTTCCGCCACTTCGGCATATTTTCTTTTTTTAATTATGGTAGCGGAAATAGGACTTGAACCTACGACCCTTCGGGTATGAACCGAATGCTCTAGCCAGCTGAGCTATTCCGCCATATTGGTTGCGGGGGCAGGACTTGAACCTACGACCTTCGGGTTATGAGCCCGACGAGCTACCAACTGCTCCACCCCGCGTTATTATTGGTGCCGAAGACCGGAATCGAACCGGTACGATGTTTTAGCATCGCAGGATTTTAAGTCCTGTGCGTCTGCCAGTTCCGCCACTTCGGCATATTTTCTTTTTTTAATATGGTAGCGGAAATAGGACTTGAACCTACGACCCTTCGGGTATGAACCGAATGCTCTAGCCAGCTGAGCTATTCCGCCACATTGGTTGCGGGGGCAGGACTTGAACCTACGACCTTCGGGTTATGAGCCCGACGAGCTACCAACTGCTCCACCCCGCGTTATTATTGGTGCCGAAGACCGGAATCGAACCGGTACGATGTTTTAGCATCGCAGGATTTTAAGTCCTGTGCGTCTGCCAGTTCCGCCACTTCGGCATTTCTTTTTTGTTATTTAATAAGCATACGCTTACTGCCATTTATTAGAGTTTTATCCACCACTCTCATCAGCGACATATTTTATTATAGGGCATACTTCGAATGCTGTCAACACTATTATGTATCATTTAGGTATATCCCAAAAACATGTAGATATATGGCATATAGAAAGTTCATTTTTTATTATGTTAATAGCATAAATTCTATTTTACAAATAAAAAAAGCTGTATTAAAACACTTAATACAACCTGATAAATTCTTATGGTTGCGGGGGCAGGACTTGAACCTACGACCTTCGGGTTATGAGCCCGACGAGCTACCAACTGCTCCACCCCGCGTTATTATTGGTGCCGAAGACCGGAATCGAACCGGTACGATGTTTTAGCATCGCAGGATTTTAAGTCCTGTGCGTCTGCCAGTTCCGCCACTTCGGCATATTTTCTTTTTTTAATATGGTAGCGGAAATAGGACTTGAACCTACGACCCTTCGGGTATGAACCGAATGCTCTAGCCAGCTGAGCTATTCCGCCATATTGGTTGCGGGGGCAGGACTTGAACCTACGACCTTCGGGTTATGAGCCCGACGAGCTACCAACTGCTCCACCCCGCGTTATTGGTGCCGAAGACCGGAATCGAACCGGTACGATGTTTTAGCATCGCAGGATTTTAAGTCCTGTGCGTCTGCCAGTTCCGCCACTTCGGCATTTCTTTGTTACTCATGAATACTTTACTCATCAACATCTAACAGATTTCTGATTTCCGTACTCACTAGCGACATGTTTTATTATATGACATACTTCGAATACTGTCAACACTTTTTATATATTTTTTATTTTGTGTAAAAAATCCTTTCCCACATAACACTAATAAATAACGCCACTTTATCAATATTATTCGCAATAAGGAGCCATTGCATTGCAACAGCTCCTCATAAAATTTATATTAAAAATTCTTTTTACTACTCTTTGATTTAAAATCCTGATGCTTTTTAACATCAGCTAATCTTTCTTCACTATCTTTTAAAAATCTAGACATTATATCCTCAAACTTAGCTGAAGATTGTTGTTTCTTTTTCTCTGAATCCCAATCTATTTCAGCTGGCTTAGCACTCTTTTTTACTGGATTAGCTTGCTTTATTGATAAGCTAATTTTACCATTAGGATCAATACCTAATACCTTTACTTTTACTTTGTCTTGTTCCTTCAAATGCTCTTTTATGTCTTTTACGAAAGAATCTGCAACTTCTGATATATGAACTAGACCAGTTTTGCCCTCCACTTCTACAAATGCTCCGAAATTCGTGATATTAACTATTGTTCCTTCTAATATACTTCCTGCCTCTAAGGTCATGTTAAAAAGACTCCTCCTTAAATTTAAATATATGTTATTAATATAATAACCTTTTTTATTTTTGTTTCTAAAAAATCATTCCTATAGCCTAATTCTTTTTATCGTTTGCATTGCTATTTTCTTGAACAATTACTTCTTCACCAGGTTTTATCATTTTTAACCTTTCCCTAGCCTTTCTTTCAATAAAAGCGTCAGTTTTAGTTTCATTGACTTCATCCTGCAATTGCTGGTTTGATTCTTTCAACTGATTAATTTGTTTTTGTTTTTCAGTTATTTGTTGTTGTATTTTATTCATAGTAGAATTTTGTCTTATTAAACTTACTGCAACAACGCAAAATATAATGGCAATAACTACTCTCTTAACGGTAATTTTCTTATTCATATTATTACCTCTTAAATCATAACTTATTTACACTTAATATTTTAATAACTATTGACCATATATTCAAGTTATTTTTTCTCTGATTTATTTTTATATAAAAGCAGCCTAATTACATACGATATATTTTTATAGGCTATTCTGACAGACTTCATAATACTATTCCCTATGGTTCTTTCTAAATTGAAAATAGTCTTTGAAAAAAACTTTAAATATATTATTACCCCTACTAGCAATAATACATATATATAAGTACCCATAATAGCGTAATTATTATATAACAAAAATGTAAATACAATAATTGAACATAATATCCAAAATAAAATGTCCTCACAAAACTTAAAAACAATAGGAAGATTATCTCCTCTAATTATTCTATAGACATCATACAACATACCAATGATAATTCCCGATAATAACCCAAATAATATTATCTTAAATTGCATGTACATAGGTAATAACATTAATTATCACCTACCTAAATAATCTTGCTAATATGCTGTCTTTTTTTTCAGGTTTTACATTACCAGTAGCATACACTAAGGAACTAATGGTACCTACCATTATTACATCCCCATTTTGGACATCTAGTTTATTCATTTTCAACTCCTGTCCCTTTATGGTTAACATACCTAAGCAAGTATTTAATAATATTTTTTCATCATCAAAGCTTAAAACTTCTATAACACCTGTTAAAACTAGTTTTTTTCTGCTATCTAAGGTTAGATTACTTTTCTTATCTTGAACTTTTAAATCTTTATTTGTTTCCATTTGAACCCTCCACTCATCATTATATGTATTCTACATATTCTATACATATTTAAATATATGAGTAGTTGTTACTGTATATTCAAACAAAGATAGTTCTTTATTCTGTATCTTCTTCTCCTTCAAGAATTTTATACATTTCTTTTGCATCATCTTTTCTAACATGCTCTGCTATATTAATTATTTCTGCTTTTATAGTTTTGTTTGCAAATCTAATATCTATAATATCGCCTTCTTTTATCTCTGTAGATGGCTTAGCCAGTTTGCCATTGATTGAAACTCTCCCACCTTCACATGCTTCTTTAGCTACAGTTCTTCTTTTTATAATTCTAGATACCTTTAAATATTTATCTAATCTCATACAAGTACTCCTTCAAAAACTAATTATAAAAAAACCCGAGTTAAACTCGGGTTTTTACAGAGAAATAATTACTTATTAACTCTTTCTTTAAATTCTTTTCCTGCTTTAAATACAGGAACTTTAGATGCAGCTATTTGGATAACTTCCTTAGTTCTAGGATTTCTTCCTTCTCTAGCAGCTCTTTCTCTAGTTTCAAAAGTTCCAAACCCAACTAGTTGAACCTTATCTCCACTTTCTAATGCATCTTGCACGCTTTCGATGAAAGCTTTTAATGCAACCTCTGCATCCTTTTTAGTAATATTACTCTTTTCTGCCATGCTTGTGATTAATTCTGCTTTATTCACGTTCACATCCTCCTTAAATTCAACCTTTATTTTAGCACTATGTGCTATTATTCACATTACCATATTATATATCTAATTAATGGCTTAGTAAATATATTTATCAATTTACACTAGATTATATCATTAAATTATCCGTGTAGTTGTATATATTCTGTAAAAATATTAAAATTCCTTCTACTTTAGCCATTATTTTTCTTGTTTTTTTGCTATTTCCCAAAGTTTATCCATTTCTTGCAACGTCATTTGTTCAATATTATTACCTTTTTTCATCGCCTCTTCTTCTATAAAAGAAAATCTTTTTATAAATTTTTTACAAGTTCCTTTCACAGCATCCTCACTATCAACTCCTAAAAATCTTGCTAAATTTACACAGGCAAATATTAAATCTCCCATTTCATCTTTTATTCTTGCCTCATTTTGACCATTATATACCTGTTTTACTTCTTTTAATTCTTCTTCTATCTTTAAAATTACATCTTCAACTTTATCCCAATCAAATCCAACCTTAGAAGCTTTCTTTTGAATCTTCTGTGCCCTCAACAATCCAGGTAATGCTTTAGCTACTGCATTTAATTCATCTGTAACAGTGTTGAGTGATTTTTCTTTTTTCTTTAATTCATCCCATGCTTTTAATACTCCTTCAGTATCCTTCACATTAGCTTCGCCAAATACATGCGGATGTCTGCTCACCATTTTATTATGAACAACTTCAACTATATCATTTAAGTCAAAGTAAGCCTCTTCTTTACCTATTACAGAATGGAATACTACCTGAAAAAGAACATCTCCTAGTTCTTCTATAATCCCATCATAATCTTCTTTTTCAATAGCATCTACAACTTCATAGCTCTCTTCTAAAAGAGCATTTTTTACACTTTCATGAGTTTGCTCCCTATCCCAAGGACATCCATTCTCACCTCTTAACACTTCTACAAGATTCACCAAATCATATATATCTTTTTTATTTTCTAAATCTTTAGGAATATATATTGATGTCAGGTAATCTATATCTTCTTGTCTATCCATTTCATAAAGTGGTATCTTCCTTATACTTTCTAACCCTTTAACACCAGCAGCTCTAATAAAATAAATTTCTGTTTCATCTTTGTAATAATCTAATAACTTCAATTTAACCTCAGATGCTATAAATTGATTATAAACCTGCGTGATAATGGTTCCTATTCTCTTATCCATAATTTGATTTTCCATATCAAAAGCATCTATAATTTTCAATCCTTCTATTGGATCTATTTTTAATGCTTCTATAATGGCATCTACAAAGCTCACAGCTGGCAGTATATCATAGGTTATATTCTCTTTTTCACATAAAGATATCAAGTTAAGAACTGATCTCTCAGCAACTAAAGGATGCCCTGGAACTGCATATACTAAATCTTTTTCCCTTGCTTTAACAATTAAATCCTCAGCAATCGTTTTATATACCTCATCAAAACTTTGATTATTTTCGTAAGAATAATCATATGTTTCAAATTTAATTCCTAACTCTCGTAGATAGTCAACTGTAGGATGTTTTTCTGTTCTTAAAAAAATGTAATCACTTTCTTTAAGTGCATTTATCGTCCCAAGAGTTAATCCACTTTCAGCTCCTGGTCCTAATCCAACTATTTTTATCATTAGAAATCCTCCCTATAATGTTTCTGTATATTGTTAATTAATTGACTAAAAAAAATATTTTTGCCAATTAGATTTACTCTCCTAAGTTTAGATAAATAATTTTATATATTATTTATTTCTTTTAAGATATCTCTCCTTTAAAAAATCATAATCAAATACTCCTAGTAATATTAACAACAATACATATATAATAATACCAACAAATATAGAAATCAAGGTTGCTACAATGCTATTCCTTGTTATAAAAATTAGTTTCATATAAACGAACAATACTGACAATATCATTATTACAGCGGCCAAGCTTGGCTTAATTAAGTTTTCAAAAATATTACACCTATATTCAGTTTTAATATATAAAAATATTAAATTTAAAATTGCTGCTACAACATATGCTAAAATTGATGCAATTACTGCTCCATATATATTTATAGATTTTATAGGAACAAGCATACTTGTAAAAATAATCTTAACCATGCATCCTATCAGCATGTTAATAACCGGAACCTTTAAATAATCTAATGCCTGTAAAATAGCTGTAGTGGTCTGTGCAAAGATAATAAATGGTATAGATATAGAGAGATACTTCAGTATAATAAATCCATCATACTTACCTGGAAATATCAATTTCATTATTGGTTCAGCCATGAAATAATAACCTAGAAAACATGGTATAGCAATAACAGCTGAAAATTTCATTGCTAAAGATATCTTGTTATTTACCTCGATATTATTCTTAACAGCATGATTGCTAGATATAACTGGAATAAGAGAAACACTTAATGCCATTGATAAAGTTAGCGGTATATTTATTAATACATTAGCCTTTCCTGTTAACTGTGCATATAAAATAGTTGAAGTTACGTAATCAAGCCCTGCTTTTAATAATTCCTGTGGAACCAACACTGAATCTATTAAACTCATTACAGCTCCCACAGAAGCCCCTACTGCTATAGGAACAGCTATATTTAGGAACCTGTCCATAATTGCAATATTTTTCTTTACAGTTTTTAAATTATATTCTTTTTTAATTTTTTTATATTTATATATTAAATATCCACTTCCAAGAATTCCTCCTGCAGCAGCACCAAAGGCCGCTCCTCCTGCTGAATACTGAATACCCTTATTAAAGAATAAAACTGCAAATCCTACTCCGATTATAACCCTGCCTATTTGCTCAATTATTTGGGATACAGCTGTATAATTCATATTTTGAAATCCTTGAAAAAATCCCCTTAGAACCATCATTACTGATACTGCTATTGGTGCAAAAGAAATACCAATCAATGAATAATAAGATTTAGGATCCCATTTTAAAATCTTCACTATATATGGAGCTCCCAAAAATAAAAGAAGCGACATACTTGTCCCAAATATAAGCATAAACTTCATTGATGATTTATTCGCTTCAAAAGCTCCTTCTATATCACCTACAGCAATTCTTTCAGATACAATTTTTGATACTGCTACTGGTATACCAGAAGCAAAAGCCACAAAAAACATATATAAAGGGTACGACATTTGATAATATCCAACGCCTTCATCACCTATAAGCATTATTAATGGCCATCTAAAAAACAGACCCAGAAACCTTGTAAAGATTCCTGCTAGTCCTAATATAAGACTTCCTTTTATTAAAGATTGAGTTTTCATAAATACCTCCAAACTACTATTTATTTTATTACTATTTCAAGTTTGGAGGTATTATTACAATAACTTTATAATAAATATTATGTACTATTGTTCCATTTGTTTTCCTAAAAATGCTGCTGCTGTTTCAATAAGCTTCTTTTCTAGCTCTCCAAAAGTCTCTCCAGCTTCTTTAGATAGAATTATTACAGCACCTATTGCATCACCTTCAGCTATTATAGGGGCTATAACTTGTGAAGAATACTTCCCTTCTGCTGAATCTTCTGTGTATAATGGAATTACATTATCACTTAAATTCGCTGTCTTTCTGTCTTCCATAATTTTTTCTAATTCACTGCTTATTTTCTTTTCAAAAAAATCCTTTTTTGCAGTTCCACTAACAGAAATAAATGTATCTTTATCAGCGATTAATATAATATGTCCAATAGATTGTTGCAAGCTTTCAGCATATTCTTTTGAGAAATCAGCCAACTCACCTATAGGAGAATATTTTTTTAAGATTACCCCACCTTCTCTATCAGTAAATATTTCTAGAGGATCTCCTTCCCTTATTCTTAATGTTCTTCTTATTTCCTTTGGAATTACCACCCTTCCTAAATCATCAATACGTCTAACAATTCCTGTTGCTTTCATTAATGCTGTCCCTCCTTAAAATTATCTTTTGTTATTTATATGTTTGTATGCTTATATTATTTATCAATTTATATATTTTATTCACTTCATGGTTATAATTTCATACAAATTAAAAAAGTATGAATCTTTTTATAGATTCATACTTTTTTAATTATTTTTAGTATAATATTGCTAAATTCTCATTCTTAGTTGTTACTTTATATTCTGTTTTCCAAGCACTAAAAGTAGTATTCCATAATGCAGTACTCTTAGTGTCCTTAAGAGTGCTCATTATTTTATCTTTAACATCAGCAAGTGGTTGATAGTGCTTATCTGTCTTTATATTCTTAACCATTATTATATGATATCCAAATTGAGATTTTACTGGATTTGAGATTTCACCTTCTTTAAGTTTCTTTGCTCCAGCTAAGAAATCCTTATCCATGTTAGCTTCATCATATTGAACAAATCCTAAGGAACCACCTGTAGTTTTAGTTCCATCAGTACCATATTTTGCAGCTTCATCTGCAAATTTAGCACCACCATCTAATTCTTTCTTTATTTTTTTAGCTTCATCTTCTGTAGCTACAAGTATATGATACATATCTGCACCAGCACCCTTAGAGTAATCTGTTTCTTTATGTGTATCATAATACTTTTGTACTTCTTCATCAGTAACTTTTATATCTTTAACAACGTTCTGCTTAACTGTAGTAGTAATAATTGAATCTTTAATAGCTTTCTTTAATTGATCTTCTGTCATATTTTCAGCCTTTAAAGCTTCTTTGTATTTAGCATCATCATTTTCATACATTTCTTTTATCTGCTTTAACTTGTCATCTATTTGTTTATTTAGATCAGCATCTGTTGGCATTATCTTTAGTGTTACAGCCTTCTTAGCGCAAACCTTTTGTTCTAATATAGAGTTTAATGCATTTGTTCTTTGATCTACTAAAGCTTTTTTACCTTCTGCGCTTGCTGATAAATCCTGTCCGTATTGTTGTTTAATTTGAGAGATAACGCTACCCAATAACTTATCTACATCACTTAATGTTATCTTTTCCCCATCAACTGTAGCTACTACTGACTTTTTCTTTGCATCTGGAGTCTTTTGAATCATATCACATCCAGCTAAAGAAAATACCAGACTTCCGCATAACAACACTTCTATTAATCTTTTTATTTTTTTCACTGCTATTCCTCACCTTTCAAATTTATAAAACATCATAAATTTTTAGTATATTTCAGTACTCTAAATAAGTATACCAATTAGAAACATAAATTTCAATTTTTTATTTTTTAAAATTTTCTAAACATTGTTTCTTATCTCTAAAGCATAATCTAACATTTCCTTAAAAACAACTAATATATCTTCCCTTTTTATTTCCTTAGCTCTATACACTAGTACAGATTTATTCTCAATTGAAAGATATACTTGATGTTTATACTTATTCATTAACATCAAAATACTGTTTTTATCCACCTTGCTGTCATCATAAAATCTAAACAACACCTCATCCTGCTTCTCTTTTACTTCTTCTATCCCTAGCATATTAGCCTTACTCTTAATATAGGCTATATCCATTAAATTAAACACAGGTTGAGGTATGTCTGAAAATCTATCTTCCAACTCTTCCTTAATCTCTAGGTAGTCTTGTGAATTTTCTATAGCTGCAATCTTTTTATAGATAGTAATCTTCTGAATTTCATCTTCAATAAATTCTGATGGAATATAAGCATCTATTTTTAATTCTATAGATGTTTCAATAGGTTCAGAATCTATCTCCCCTTTTACTAACCTTATTGTATCTTCTAACATTCTACAATATAAATCATAACCTATGGCAGACATATGACCATGCTGAGCTGAGCCCATCATGTTACCTGCTCCTCTTATCTCTAAATCTCTCATAGCAATTTTGAACCCTGAACCTAATTCTGTAAAATCTTTTAATGCTTTTAATCTCTTCTCTGCTACTTCTGTTAGAATCTTATCCTTCTTATATACAAAATAAGCATATGCAATCTTATTAGACCTTCCTACTCTACCTCTTAACTGATAAAGTTGTGAAAGTCCCATCTTATCTGCATTATAAACAATCATTGTATTTACATTCGGTAAATCAATACCTGTTTCAATTATGGTTGTACATAGCAATACATCATACTCTCTATTCATAAATGCTATCATTTCTGTTTCTAGCTGTCTTTCAGTCATTTGTCCATGAACTATAGCAATTCTGCATTCAGGTACTAGTTTTGTTAAATAATCGCCTATACTCTGAATATCATCAACTCTATTATATACAAAAAATATCTGACCATCCCTATTCATTTCTCTTAATATTGCATCTCTAATAAGTTGATCATTTTGTTCAACAACATAAGTTTGAATAGGATATCTTTCTTCTGGAGGAGTTTCTATAACTGAAATATCTCTAACACCAGTCAATGACATATGCAAAGTTCTTGGAATTGGAGTAGCACTTAACGTTAATACATCTACATTTTTTTTGATTTCTTTCATCTTTTCTTTTTGTGCAACACCAAACCTTTGCTCTTCATCTATTATTAGTAACCCTAAATCCTTAAATACTATGTCCTTTGACACCATTCTATGGGTTCCTATTAATATATCAACATTTCCTTCTTTGACGGCTTGTATGGTAGCTTTTTGCTCTTTAGCAGTCCTAAATCTACTTATCATATCTATTTTTACAGGAAAATCAGAAAATCTATTTTTCATATTTTTATAGTGCTGATCTGCTAGTATAGTTGTTGGCACTAAAAATGCTACCTGTTTTCCCTCCATGACTGCCTTAAATGCTCCTCTTACTGCCACTTCAGTCTTTCCATATCCAACATCACCACATAGTAATCTATCCATAGGCTTATCAGATTCCATATCCTCTTTAATTTCTTCTAATGAAGTTAATTGATCTGGAGTTTCTTCATAGGGAAATTCATCCTCAAATTGTTTCTGCCACTCAGTATCTTTTGAGAACTTATGCCCCTTTACTGTATTTCTAATAGCATAAAGTTTAACCAATTCTTCAGCAATTTCATTTATTGATTTTTTAACCTTAGCTTTGGCCTTTTGCCATTCTGCTGTTCCTAACTTATTTACTTTTGGATGTGTACCTTCCCCCCCAATGTACTTTTGCACTAAATCTAATTGATCTACAGGCACATATAATTTATCACCTTTTGCATATTCGATATCTAAATAGTCACGCTTATTTCCATTGGTTTCTATCTGCTTTATTCCTTTATAAACTCCAATACCATTATTCGCATGTACAACATAATCTCCAGGCTTTAACTCAGCAAAAGTAGTAATCTTAGCTACACCTTTCCTTTTTGATGCCTTTCCACGTGATAACTTTCTTTTTGCTTCTCCAAAAACCTCTTTATCAGAAATTATACATAACTTAAGATCTGGATATTCAAACCCTTTTAATTGGTTACCAAAGGTAATAACTACTTCACCACATTGTATATCAGAAATAGTATCAGCGTATCGACTCTCTATCTCTCTATCCCTTAATGTTTCTACAAGACGTTCACCTCTTGGTCTTGTACCAGACAAAATTATTATCCTATAACCCTGTTGTTTTTTTAACCGTATATCATCAATTAACAAATCTAACTGACCATGATAATCATGAGAAATTGTTTGATTTATTGGTATACTCTCTAAAAGATTAATAAAATCATTTCTATCTGTAAATGTATTCATAGAAACAATATTTTGCTCATTAAAATATTCCTTAATTTGATCTAAGCCAAGTAACAAGTTTCCTTGTTCTGGTAATATATTGCCTCTTGATAGAAATGCCGAATAATTTTCTTGGAACTCAAAATTAACACTTTCAACTTTTCCTTTACATCTTTCAACTTCATCCATTACAAATAAAAAGTCTTTTGTAAACTCAAAAAAATTAGAAGGCTTCTCAAAGAAAAATGTTAAATAACTCTCAATAGTTTCAAAATTCCAAGTTTCTCTAAGACTTTCTATGTTTGCATTGACTGTAGAAGTAATCCTATCTACAACATCTCTTTCTTCTTTACCTCTTCCACTTACAAATTGTGAAAGCTGCTCTGTCATTAATTCAATTCCTCTATTAATGTTTTCTTCCTTAAGAACCACTTCTTTAGCAGGAAAGACCTCACAACAACTTACCTTTTCAATGCTTCTCTGGGATTCAACATTAAAGGTTCTTATTGAATCAACCTCATCATCAAACAATTCTATTCTATACGGTATTGTAGCAGTAGGTGGATATAAATCTAATATTCCACCTCTTAATGAAAATTGACCTTTTCCATCAACAACTTCCATCCTAGTATATCCAGCTTGAACCAACTTGGTAGTTATCTCATTAAAGTCAACAGTTTCACCAACCTTAATAGTAAAACTATGCTCTTTTATCAAATCCAGAGGAGTGTAATTAGCAGAAAAGTTTTCTACAGATGTAACAATTATTTTCTTCCTTTTGCTTTCAATAATCTCCTTTAGAATTTTTAACCTCGCCCATCTTAAATCACCAGAAATTGCATCTATATTATAAAATACTACTTCTTTAGATGGAAAGTAGTACACTTCATTTATATACAAGGACAAATCTTCATATATATTTCTAGCCTCATAATCGCTATGAGTTACTACTACAATTGATTTTTCGCTACTACCAAACAACGCACTAACAAAATAACTCTTGCCTGATTCAGATAATCCATTTATTCCTATAGGAAACTTTCTTTCCTTGATCATAGATTGAATCTGCATAAATTCTTTTGATTCCAATAATGGAATCATAATTCCATCTAGCCTCACATTCTCTCCTCCATAAAAATGAATTTTACTCTGCACTAAATCCATTAAATTTATTCATTGCAACCTTAGCATCATACTTTATTATTGTTTCTACAGCTTCTGTAGCAGCTGGTATGACCTTGCTTAATAGTTCCACTTGTTCATCGGAAAATTTCCCCAAAACATGAGATATTAAATCATGGTCTGGCTGTCCCACTCCAACTTTAACCCTTGGAAAAATATCAGCGCCCAAGTTTTGTATGATACTTTTTATACCATTATGTCCGCCTGCACTACCTTTATCTCTTATCCTGAGTTTTCCTACAGGTAAACTTATATCATCATATATTACTATTATATCCTCTTTTTCTAATTTATAAAATTTAATTACGTCATTTATACTTTCACCACTTAAATTCATATAAGTAGTTGGTTTTAGAAAGATTACTTTTTCTCCATTTATATTTGTTTCTCCATAAATGCCTTTAAATTTCACTCTATTTATCTCTACATTATATTTTTTAGCCATATAATCAACTACCGCAAAACCAATATTATGTCTAGTATTATCATACTCTTTACCTGGATTTCCAAGCCCAACGATTAGTTTCATAATTTCCTCCTAAAACTCATTATTATTTTCAAGTTATTTCAGCAACAACGAAAAAGTAGCAATAATTTGTTGCTACTTTTCTATTTAGCTTCTTCTAATACTATTGTAACCTCTATCTTCTTACTTCTTCTAAGTATCTTACACTTTATCTTATCCCCAGCTTTATGACTTTTCATACAATTAGTTATATCATCTAATGTAGATATTTCTTTACCATCAATGCTTAAAATTATGTCTAAAGGCAAAATACCAGCCTTTTTAGCAGCTCCATTTGATTCTACATTTTGAACATATATCCCCTTGCGATATTTATCTTCAATTTCCACACCATCAAAGCCTAAAGAAGTTCTTTTTACTCGTCCATAGTCAATAAGTGAATTTGCCACATCTTGAACTTCATTTATTAATATAACATAATTATATGGTGGTTTGGAATATATATCTGAAATATACTTACTATTTAAACCTATTACTTCACCATATTCATCTACTAATGCTCCACCAACATTCTCTGAGCTTATTGGAGCATTAGTCTGGATGACATTATAACTAATCTTATCAGTATCATTTTTACCTTCTAATTCAATCTTTTTATTTAATGAATTTATCATACCAGTGACAGCGAACCCTAAATAATCGTCTCCTGTGGAATTGCCTACACTCATTACATTATCCCCTACCTTCAGAGAATACATAGTTCCAATATTAGGAGTTTCTAAGTTTTCTTTTGGAATTTTAATAACTGCCACATCTGTTATATCATCAAACCCTATAAGTTTACCTTTATAATAACTATTAACTCCAAGAGAAGGTATTTTTACAACTATTGGGTCTATCTTGGAAATCGCATTGTAACTTGAAATAATATATCCATTTGATCTAATAATTATTCCGGATGTATTTATTGTTAAATTCTGCTTAAATCCATTTTCACTATTACTTATACTCACAATAGACTTTGCAAGTTTATCCATGTTCTCCTGCTTAACAGCATATGAATTTCCTTTTTCCGTAACTTTAAATATAGACTGAACTTTAGCAGTTTGTGGATAATATTTATTTACAACATATAGACCTGCTATAGTACCAAATACAGTGGAAATGATCACTATAGTAAATCCCTTTGCAAACAATATAGCCTTCCTTCTATGATTAGATTGCTTAAACTTTATTCCTCCAGTATTCTCACTCTGGTTAATAGTTCTATCTGATTGTGCTGTTAATCTCCTTTTCATCTATTTCCTCCGAGCTTTTGATTGATATTAGACTCTTTTTAAAGTAAAAGTAAAAGTTACTCCCTTTTCAGGAGTTTTGTTTTCAACCCAAATATCTTCACCATGTTGAGTTAATATATTTCTTACAATAGGGAGTCCCAAACCTGTGCTTATCTTATTTGTTCTAGACTTGTCAGACTTATAAAATCTATCCCAAATATGCTTAATTTCCTCATTTGATATAGCCGGTCCATCATTGTAAAAGCTAATGTAAGCTTTATCTCCTCTAATTTTTGTATGAATCTTTATATTACCCTTTTGCAAACAATACTTTATAGCATTATCAAGCAGATTAGTTACAACTTGCATTATTCTATCTCTATCTCCCCAAACATATAAATGCTGTTCAGATAAAACAACTTCCACATTAAGATTTTTATCCTTTATTTTTTGCTCACAATTTATAACACACAACTTAACAACTTCATTTATATTTAATTCTACTTTGTTAAGATTAAATTTACCTGATTCCATAACTGATAAATCTAGTAAATCATTTACTAATCTTGTTAATCTCATTATTTCATCATTTACTATATTAAGATAATAATTTTCCTTGTCTTTAGGGATAACACCATCCAATATACCCGAAATAAATCCTTTCATAGAAGTTATAGGAGATCTCAATTCATGTGAAACATTAGAGATAAATTCACGCCTGTTCTTCTCTACCTTTTCTAGAGAATCTGCCATAATGTTAAATGATTCCGCTAACTCCCCTATTTCATCATCTGAATTCATATCTACTCTATTCTGAACATCACCCTTAGTCAACTTTTTAGCTGCTACATTTATCTTTTCAAGAGGACTTATAAGAATTTTTTGTGAAAAATAATACACAACTATATTAGCAAAAATCAATGCAATTATAGCAGTCAACCATATAATTACGTACACTTTAAAAAGGGGATCTTTAATATTTTCCAAAGGTGTCGATATTATAAGTACCCCTTTAAATGCTCCATTTGCAACAACAGGCATCTCATATGCATATTGTGGTGTATCCTTTGAGGTATATCTAAAATTTTGTTCTTCTACAGCGACTCCTCTTTGCAACAAATCAGCTTTTTTAAGATCTACAAATGCATATAATGCACGAGAAGCTGTTCTTGGGTATGTGCTGTTTGCCGCACACACATATCCACTTGAATCTAATAGTGCAATATCTCCATCAATAGCGCTTACTGCTATATCAAACTGTCCTCTAAGTTCGTCATTACTAGTTGAATTATTTAGCACCTTCACTGATGAATTAAATAATTGCTTTCCTTCTCTTTCAAATAAGTTTCTTTTCTGTTCAAAAAAATATCCATTTAACCAGACAGATAATATAGTAGCTACTACAATAAAACTGCATCCTATTATCCCAGTAAAAGTTAATAATAGCTTTGAAACCAAGCTACCTTTATTCATTTATTTCACCTCAAACTTATATCCTACTCCCCAAACTGTTTCTAATTGCCATCCATCTCCACCTTGAAGCTTTTCTCTCAACCTCTTAACATGCACATCTACTGTTCTTGAGTCTCCTGGATAATCATATCCCCATACTTCACAAAGTAATTGTTCTCTAGTAAATACACGATTTCTATTACTTGCTAAATAGTAAAGAAGTTCAAATTCTTTAGGTGGCATTTTTATTTCTGCATTCTTGTACAATACATTATAAGAGTTCACATCTATAATTAAATCAGTAAAGTTCAGCACTTCTTTCCCCGCAGAGTCTGAATTGTATCTTCTCATTACAGCTTTAACTCTAGCAATAAGTTCTTTAGGCTCAAATGGTTTTACTATGTAATCATCAGCACCTAATTCTAAGGCTAAGACCTTATCAAAAGTTTCTCCTTTTGCTGTTAACATAATCACTGGAAGTTCACTGCCTCTTCTTATCCACTTTAATACATCTATTCCGTCCATTCCAGGCAACATCATATCTAATAAAACTAAATCTGGATTATATTCATCAAAAACTTCTTGAACCATTTTCCCATTATTTATAACCTTAGTTCCATAATTAGAGCTTTCTAAATACATCTTAATAACTTCACATATGTTTTCATCGTCATCTACTATAAGAATTTTTCCTAGTTGACCGTCCATATTATCACTCCTTAATTATCAATCCTAATTTATAATTTACCACATCTTTGAGATGTATAATACGATTTTTTAAAAAAGTTACAATTTATTTACTCTATGTATTCTTTTAAGCAAAAATCAGGCGTGTTTTTAAATTTAACACGCCTGACTTTTGCTATTTAGGTTTATCTTAGGCATCTTCAAAAAATAAATAAGTCCATATGCGACGGATATTTAGACTTGTTATTTATTTTCAGATACCTTATAAGAATAATTTACTTAATGGTTCATCATCATGAATTCTCTTAATTGCATCAGCAATTAAAGTTGCCACTGATATTGATTTAAATTTTTGAAGGTCATCTCTTTTTGGAAGTGCTATAGTATTTAACATTACTAATTCTTCTATAGCTGAAGCATTTATTCTCTCAAAAGCTGGTCCTGATAATACTCCATGTGTACAGCAAGCATAAACATTCTTTGCTCCTAAATCTTTAAGTGCATTAGCTGCATTTGCAATTGTACCTGCTGTATCTATCATATCATCAATAAGTATACATATCTTTCCTTCTACTTCTCCAATTATGTTCATTATTTCTGAAACGTTAGCTTTTGGTCTTCTCTTATCGATTATTGCTATTGGTGCATGTAATCTATCAGCGAATTTTCTAGCTCTAGTTACGCTACCAAGATCTGGAGAAACAACAACTACATCATCTCTTTCATCTAAGCCCATATCAATAAAATACTTTGATAATATTGGTGTTCCTAACAAGTGATCTACTGGTATATTGAAGTATCCTTGTATTTGCGCTGCATGTAAATCCATAGTTAATACTCTATCTGCTCCTGCAGCTGTAATAAGATCTGCAACTAGTTTAGCTGTTATTGGATCTCTTGATTTTACTTTTCTATCCTGTCTAGCATATCCATAGTAAGGAATAACTGCTGTTATACTTCCAGCTGATGCCCTTTTAAATGCATCTATCATTATTAGTAATTCCATCAAATTATTGTTCACTGGAGAATTAGTAGATTGTACTATAAAAACGTCTGCTCCTCTTACTGTTTCGTTTATATCTACAGAAATTTCTCCGTCACTAAATGTAGAAACCTTTGCTTCTCCTACTTTTACCCCTAATATTTCTGCTATTTCTTGAGCTAACTTAGGGTTCGAACTTCCCGTAAAAATCTTGATGTTATTTCCACTAGTTATCATGTCTTTTATGACCTCCTTAAAATTGTTGCTTAAAACCTAAAAATATATTTAAATTTTTATTTGTTTTACTTTTTTCTTAAGACCCAGTTTTCTATATTGATTTGCTTTGCTCTTGCTATGGCAAGACTATTTTCTGGAACTTCCTTAGTAATTGTTGAACCTGCTGCTATATAAGTATTATCCTTTACTTCTACTGGAGATACTAGATTAGTATTGCAGCCAATAAATGAATTATTTCCTATTATAGTTTTATGTTTTTTCTTACCATCATAATTTACAACTACAGTTCCACATCCAAAGTTACAATTTTCTCCAACTGAAGCATCTCCGATATATGTTAAATGAGCAACTTTTGTTCCATTTCCTATAGTGGATTTTTTAACTTCAACAAAATCCCCAATCTTAACATTATCTCCAACTTTAGATTCAGGTCTTATATATGCAAATGGACCAACACTTGTTCCAGTTCCAACTTCACTATCTATTATTACAGAACTCTCTACTGATGTTTTATCTCCAATTACACTGTTATTTATTCTACAATTCTCATATATTATACAATCTTCTCCAATTGTTGTGGTTCCTTCTAAAATACATCCAGGGTAGATTATTGTATCTGGTCCGATTTGAACATCTGCTCCAATATAAGTATTCTCAGGATTAATTATTGTAACACCATTAGTCATATGATGCTTATTTATTCTGCTTCTTAATATCTTCTCAGCATCTGCTAATTGAACTCTTGAGTTTATCCCTACTGTTTCTTCAAAATCAGTTACAAAAGCTCCTACCTTTTTTCCTTCAGATTCAAATATTCCAATAACGTCTGTTAAGTAATACTCTCCTTGGGCATTGTTATTTCCAATCTTTCCTAATGCAACTAACAAATTTTCTATGTCAAAACAGTAAATAGCTGAGTTCACTTCATTAATTAATTTTTCTTCTGCATTGCAATCCTTCTGTTCAACTATCTTTTCAACTTCTCCATTTTTTCTAACTATTCTGCCATATCCTGTTGGATCCTCTACTAAAGAAGATAATATTGTTGCAACATTGCATTCATTTATGTGAGTATCTATTAATTTTTGTACTGTTTCCACAGTAATAAGAGGAGCATCCCCTGCAAAAATAGCTACAACTCCCTTCTTTCCTTGTAAAAAATCCTTAGCACATTTTACAGCATGACCAGTTCCTAGCTGCTCTGGTTGCATTGAATATTCTACGTTTCTAGAAGCTGTACATTCTTTAACAAGTTCTGCTCCTTTTCCTATAACTACATCTATATTGTTTAAATTTGCCTTCTTCATAGTGTCAATAACATGATTAATCATTTCTTTTCCACAAACCTTGTGGGTCACCTTGGGAAATTTTGATTTTATTCTTGTACCTTGGCCTGCAGCCAATATTATAACACATTTATCCATCTTAGCACCTCTTTGTGATAACTTTCAGAAATATTATATATAATAAATCCTCATAACACTCCTATTTTAATTTCTATCAATAATTATATTTTATCCATTAAAGTATTTCAAGTTTTGTTAAGGGTTACATCAAAAAACTAGAAAATATTCTAATAATACAGTTCAATTGTGTATACAATATATATCAAACTTCACAAGTATACCTTTATTTGTAATAATGTAAAAAAAATAAAAGGAAGACTTCTCTTCCTTCTATCTTTCTTGTAACTTATTCTTCTATTTTTTCTTCTTCATTCTTTGCTTTTTCATACTCATCAAGAATAGATTGTTGAATTTTTTCTCTTGTTTCTGTGTTGATTGGATGAGCTATATCTTTAAACTCTCCATCTGGTGTTTTTCTACTTGGCATAGCGATAAATAGTCCATTTTGTCCTTCAATAACCTTAATATCATGGACAACAAACTCATTATCAAAAGTTACAGAAACTATTGCTTTCATCTTTCCTTCTGAAGCAATCTTCCTAATTCTAACATCCGTAATTTGCATTCGACACACCTCCAGTTGCTTTAATTATATATATATTCTACACATTCTATTAATTTCCTTTTAAGTTGCGTAAATTTTTGAAAAATTTATTCTTTTGTTAATATTATCTCAATTCGCCTGTAAATCAATTAAGAAAACTTTTTAGATGGGCTCATTTTTATCTCGCCATTTTCATCCACGCCATAAAATTCTACTACAGACACATAATTATCTACTAACTTACGCTCAGTCCCTATATTATCTATAAGAACACCTATACCAACTAAGTTACATTCAAACTCACTAAGTAAATCTATAATTCCTTTTGCTGTTCCTCCACCCTTCATAAAGTCATCAATAAATACGCAATTACTTTTAGTCTTTAAAGTCTTTTTTGAAAGTGACATTTGTTGAATTCTTCCTGATGTTCCTGATACATAATTTATTGTTACAGTAGATCCTTCAGTTATTTTTGTATCTCTTCTTGCTGTTATAAGTTCAACCCCCAAGTTCTTTGCAACTTCATAGGCTAAAGGAATTCCTTTAGTTTCAACTGTAACAACATAATCTATATCTTTATCAATAAATGCTGATGCTAATATGTTTCCTGCCTTTGATATTATCTTTGGATCAAACATTACATCTGTCATGTAGATGTAATTTCCAGGAACTATTCTGCTGCTATCTTTTAACTTTTCACATAAATTACTTGCAAATAATTTTGCTTCATCCTTGCTTACTGATGGAATATATCTAATTCCTCCTGAAGCGCCAGATATAGTTTCTATTCTTCCCATATCCAGATTTTTGAGAACCTCTCTTACTATTAATAAATCTTCACTAATAGTAGATTTTGCAGCATTAAGTAATTGCGAAAATACACTTAATCCTATTACTTTATTTGGATTCTCTATTATCATCTTTGTAATGATTACTATTCTGTTATTTCTACTTAATTTCTCCATAATTAATTCACCCTATCTTAAAATAAAATCACGAACTATAATATTGCTTTTTATATTTATTATTCATATTGTATAAAATAATATAACATTAATCAAGGTTGAATATAGCTAAGATTATGACAACTTTCAGTATTTAAGTCCATATATAGAAATTTCTTGCAATATTAGTCTCAATGCAAATAAAATATTAATAAAGATATGCACGTATAAACATATAAATTATATAATAATTTATATGTTTATACTATTTTCTAATTTGTCTACTAAATGTATAATATATATTATTATGGTATAAAAGGACTGATTTATATGAAACCATTTAAAAAGATTTCTGTATCTGATTTAAAACCTGGTATGGTTACAGCCCAAGATTTTGTAATTAATAACACTAATTTAATAACCAAAAACTACTTAATGGATATGGCTGTAATAAACAAATTAAATTTAAATTACGCTGCATATGATATATATGTATACTGCCCTGAGAACAGCTCTCCACACTATAAAGAGAAGAAGAGATTTGAAGCTTTGCAAAATTCTTTAAATGATATTTCATCTTGTATAGAAGAAACATTTACATTTGCCAATGAAAAACAATCCATATCAATTGACCAAATACGATCAATATCAAACGACATAATTTCCCTTTTAGATTCTAAAAACAATATAGTAAAGTGCATAAACCTTCCAAGGGATTTCAAAAAATATCTTTATACTCACAGCACAAATGTGGCTTTGTTATCAATGCTTATAGCTCAATGGATGAAACTTGATCAAAAAACTGTCAGCCTTATTTGTCATTCAGCAATGCTTCATGACATTGGCAAAACTGCTATCCCTATTTCAATTCTAGAAAAGAAAGGACCCTTAACTAAAAGTGAATTTAAGCTTTGTGAAACTCATGCATTAAAGGGATATGAAATTGTAAAAAATACACCTTTTATAAATCCAGCTATATTACAAGGAATCTTATTTCATCACGAAAGATTAGATGGGACAGGCTATCCTATGCATCTTAAAGAAGATAAAATCCCAAACTTTGCCAGAATAATTGCTGTGGCAGATACCTTTGATGCTATAACCTCTAATCATGCATACAAACAAAAGACTAGCCCTTTACATGCATTAGCTACAATAAAAGATTGTTCCTTAAACAAACTTGATCCACTGATATGTCACATTTTAATAATGAATATAGCAAAATTCTATGAAGGGCAATCTATTATTCTTAGTAATGATAGAATTGGTGAGTTAATTAAAATTAATATGGATAATTTATTATATCCTATAATCTGTGTAGATAATGAAGTGATAGATTTATCTAAAAATCATAGTTTAAGCATAAAAGATTTTGTTTAATACATATTATTATTTTTCAAAATATATTTTATTTTGTGTTCATTTATAAAAAAATGTATATAATTATAATGTATTAATATATAACGAAATCTTATAGACACTTAAAAGGAGATGGTATTTTGTCATTTGATTTTATAAAAGATAAGCATAAAAAGGTACATTTCATTGGAATTGGTGGAGTTAGCATGAGCGGCTTGGCAGCAGTGCTTTTAAACAAAGGTTATAAAGTATCTGGCAGTGATTCTAAGCAATCTGAAACTACAGACAAACTAAAAAAGAATGGTGCTGAAATATACATAGGTCACCATGAAGAGAACATTAAAGATGTAGACTTAGTAGTATATACCGCTGCAATTTCAAAAGATAACCCTGAGTTAGTTGCAGCTAAAAATAGAAATATTCAAACTATGGACAGAGCTGAATTCTTGGGACAAATCATGCTTGGTCACAAATATAATGTAGCAATCTCTGGTACTCATGGTAAAACAACCTGTACATCAATGATTTCTCATATAACACTAGAGGCAAATCTTGATCCTACCATATTAGTAGGAGGCGATTTAGACCTCATTAACGGAAATTACAGAATTGGTAATAGTGATTATTTTGTAACAGAAGCTTGCGAATATAAAGAATCATTCCTACGATTCTTCCCTTATGTAGGCATAATATTAAATATTGAAGCTGATCATTTAGACTATTATAAGGATATTAATCACATACAATCAGCATTTGAAAAATTTGCAGCGTTAATACCTGAAGACGGATATCTTATAGGCAACGCTGAAGATATCAGGACTCTTAAAGTACTTGAAACTGCAAAATGCAATACTATAAGTTTTGGTATAGATGCTGGGGATGTAAGAGCAAAAAATATACACTTCAAAGATAATGGTGCTGCATGCTTTGACGTATATAAAGATGAGGTTAAATTATTTAGCCTAGATTTAAATGCACCTGGCAGACATAATATATTAAATGCATTAAGTGCTGTATGTGTAGGATTAATTTTCAATATTCCTCATACTTCTATAATGGCAGGCTTAAATACCTTCAGTGGTGCTCACAAGCGCTTTGAACATAAAGGTTCTAAAGACAGTGTTTCTGTAATTGATGATTATGCACATCATCCTACAGAAATAAAAGCAACTCTAGGGACAGCAAAAAATACTGCTCATAATAATATTGTCTGTGTATTCCAACCTCATACCTACACTAGAACTAAAACTCTTTTCAAAGAATTCACCGAATGTTTTGATGATACTGATGTTTTAGTTTTAATGGATATTTACGCAGCTAGAGAAAAGGATACTGGGCTTGTAAGCTCTATGGAGCTTGGTGATGCATTAAGAGCAAAAGGCATTAATTGTGTTAATGTTCACTCTCATCAAGAAGCTTTTGAATATGTGAAGTCACACGTATCTAAAGGTGATGTATTATTAACAGTTGGGGCTGGAGATGTTGTTAAGGTAGGAGATTTATTCTTAGCTAACTAATTAAGTTTATAATAAAGCATGTGAAAATAAATAAGTCAAAATATGAGCCGAATATTGGGGCTTATTATTTATCTTCAAATGGCTAAAAGAGTTAATATAGTTTATTCGCAAACTACATTAACTCTTTTTTTATTAAAAATATTATTATAAACTAGTTAAATAATACATCCTTAATTATTCCTGGCATTTCCCTAATAGCTCCATAAACTTCTTTAAAAATATATTGTTTCACAAATACTCCTGAATAACTAGCTGACAAATTATTTTTATCACATAAAACTTTTGCTCTTCTTAAATGA